>CALBSZ010000380.1 GCA_937967665.1 uncultured Planctomycetaceae bacterium | reverse complement strand
GCTGGGCAGCGTCGGATCGGCGCCCAGCGGATCGAGTGTCCCGGCGAGTACCGGCGGATTGACGAACGTGTTCCCGCCGGGCAGGCTGATTTCGTGCGTCGGGTCGAAGGGAGCATTATCGGGGTTGGTGATCTGTGCACCCAGGCCCCGGAAGCGAACCACCGACGTGTCGTTCTGGTCGATCCCCATACCGTAATAGATATAGTTGCCGGCACCACCCCAATCGTATGCTGCCCCCGCGCTATACGAACCCGTGAAGGAGTTTCCTTCTACTTTCAAGTTCACGCGCGCCGTGCCGTAGCTGGCAATCAAACTGTTGCCGATGTAGTAGCCGTCGTAGATTGCTCCGAAGTCGTTGTTCAGAACCGTCAAGTGCACATCCGGATCGGCTCCCGTGATGACGCTTTCCGTGGCCGTCACATCCAAGGCCCAGGTTCCCAGCGGAGTCGCCGCGTTAACGGAGTTTTCATCGCCCGCATTGGCACCGCCGACCAGAACGATTGTCGTCCCGTTGGCAACACCGCTGCTACCGGTGTCGTCATGGTTAATGGAGACAGGTGAAAGCCATTCGAACGTATTTCCTTGAATGGTCGCTTCCAACGTGCCGGAACTGTCGTTCTTTAGCAGCACTCCAAACGGACCAAAGAAGTCGGCATCCGTAAAGGAGTTGTCCTTCACGGTCAGGTTGCCGCTGCTGGCTCCATCCGTATTAAAGAGGATCGCCGCATCGCCCGCTTCCGTGTCGAGGAAACTACTGTCGCTCACCGTCAGGTGCATGTTTCCGGTATCGCGCATGACGGCCTGAATGGCCTGCGTCACGATGTTGTCGACTTCGACATTGTCGATCAGCGCAACGATCTGTGCCGAGCCGTTGGCTTCCAGCAAGATCGCTTCTTCGCCGTTCGCACCGCTGTCGTTGTCATCGAATTTGGTATCTTCGATCGTCAAATCCGACTGCCCGCTGGCACTAAGGAACTCCAGCCCCGTTTCCGCGAACCTCCGAATCAGGCTGCCGCTGACAAAGTTGTCGCCCGTGACATTGGCCAGCTTGATACCGTGTTCGTCGTTGGCGTCGCCCGTGTCTTCGACCGTGCTGTTAGCCAGTGTGAAGTTGCTGCCGCCCGACATGTTGATGCCATGATCGCCGGCGCTGTCGACCAGCATGTTGGTGAGCGAAATGTTGTTGGCATTGGTCAGGCTGATGGCATCGCCCGTACTGGTGATCGTGCCGCCGCTGTTGTCGCCTCCCTGCGTTGTATTGCCGCTCCCGGTCAGGGTGAGGCCCTGGGCGCCCGTGCCGTTGAGCACGATGCCGTTCATCCCTCCTGAACTCGAAATGCTGGTAAACGTCCAGCCGCTGCCGCCGATCGTGGTACCGCCCGTAACGTTGATCGCCGCCGCGCCCGAGTTCGCGATGGAGTTCGCCGTGCCCAGGATTTCAATCGTCCCGGCGTTGATGGCGTTCAGGCCGATACCGCTACCGTTCGTGACGGACACGCTGTTGAAGGTAAACGTACTGCCGGCGCCGGTGTTCAGGTCGATTCCTGCTCCTGTGTCCGAACTGATTGCCACATCGGCAACCGTGGCCACGCCGTAATTCGAACCTACCAGCGCGGTGTGCGCGCTGGTGGTGCGTAAGTCGACCCCGCGGACCGTGTTGCCAACGGCCAATGTCAGCGCACTGGCGCCTGTGACGTTGATCTCAGGGTTATTGGCCGCGCCCAGTGTCGGCAGCGCATTGCTGTGCGCTGGCAGCGTGATTCCGGTCAATCCGTCCAGCGTTCCAGACGCGCCTTGACCAATCAGCCGCTGATTGTTCAGTAGCGTCAACCCGTTGCCGTAGTCGGTCCCCGTCTCGGTCAGGAAAATGTGATCGCCGTCTGCAGGCAGACCGGACGCGTTGTAGGACGCGATGCTGTTGAAAGGTGTTGCCAGCCGGCCGTCACCCGCCGTCGCCGTATTGTCGATAAACCAAATCATATCCGCCACGGTCAGGTTCACCGTCGCTGTGTCGCTGCCCCCCGGGCCGACGGCCGTATAGGTAAACGAGTCCGCTCCGATAAAGCCTGGAGCGGGATCGTAGGTGAAGCTGCCGTCCGCGGCGAGATTGTAAGTGCCGCTCTGCGCGGTCGATCCGGACGCAGCCGTCACGCTCGTAGCATCACTATCGTTGAACAACACGCCGCTGGCAGCCGGTACATCAATGCCAACGTTACCCGTAACATCGAACATGTCGTCTGTCGCCATCGGCGGCGTGCTGACGATGTTGAACGTGATCACACCGGTCACCACCGCATTCAGCGACTCCGCATCGACGACGTTATACGTAAAGACATCCACTTCGCCCGCCGAGGCCCCGGCGTCGGGCGTGTAGTCGAACGTACCGTTGGCATTGACATTCAGCGTGCCCGCCGTGGCCACCGTGCTGGCTCCCGCGTCATGCGTCGCTGCCGGGCCCACAACGTTCAAGAAGGTCGCCCCAGTACCTACCGTCGGATCGACGTCGTTGCTCAAGATGCCGTTGGCCGGGTCGCTGACCGTCAACGTACTGCCGAGGTTGACGTTGAACGCATCGTCAAACGCGATCGGTGTGATCGTCACCGACCCGCCCACCAGGGTCGTGTTCGGATCGAGCGTGTCCACGAATCCAACGCCGGTCGCGTCGCCGGTCCCGGTGTTGGTAATGTCGACGTCATAGTGGATGTTATCACCCGGACGCGCGGGATCGTTATCCGGTACATCCAGTTTGGCGGCGGTGATCGTGACCGGGTTGCTCGCCGGAATACTGAACGAGATGCTGTCGATACCGATGTTGTCAGTGGGGCCTAATGTCGAGGTCATCCCTTCCACAAAGACATCCACGCCCGCGGGGATTTCAAGTGCTACGCCGCCGGTGATTTGTGCTACCGTCCAGGTATCCCCATCACCAGTATCGGTGAAGCGAAACGTCCCGGTCCCGCTCGTGTAAGTGATACTCGCAGTGGTCGGAGCAACCCCTGGCAGATTGATCCAGGCGTCAGATCGAAGGTCGATGGTTTCATCGGTATTCGTAATACTTCCCCAATTGATTTGCTCTATCGCGACCCGCTCATCGAGTTGAAAAGTCCAACTCTCGCCATTCGGATTGAACTCCAACGGGTCGTCATCGGTCTGCACGACGCTACTATTGACACCGATTCCGCGTGATGTGCTTCCCGACAGGCTGGATCCAACCGGACCGACCGCACTTGTCGTGAAGGTGACAGGAATGCCGTCAATGACGAACGGTCCGGCAGTATCGCCCGCCTGATCGCCGTCGAACTGTGCGGAGGTCGTAGCGTTCATGAAGTCAATGAGTGTCGTCAGTAGGCGGCGATCTTCTAGTGCTTCCAGCCTAGGTTTCGCCACTGCTCGTCGGCGATCTCTACGTCGTCGATACTTCGGTAGCTTGGGTTCAGCAGCAAACAACTGTTGACGTTTCATTTCGCTCATCCTCAGACTCCCGAATGGTCAATTGGAATCGTGTCGACTTGTGCTCGGCGGCGTTCTTGTTTCGTTGCGGCATTAGAAAAGCGAGTAACATCGTCGGGCCTGCGCAACGCGCCGGCCAATTCACGAATCAAGTTCGCCCGCTATCGCCGATCGATCGTACCGGATGGCGAAGCGCGTATTCGTCTTTCGCCATCCAGGGCGGAATCTAACGCTTTTTCAGCACACTTGCAAGTAACTGCGATGGTTTTTATGCATTTTTTATTGGGGCGCCGCGGTGGGCTTTGGAATAGCGCCGCTATGGACTCGCATCCCAGAAATCCGTGAGCACGATTCATGGTTGTAGGGTGACGAGCAAACGAGCGAAAACAGGTGGTTCTGCATTCGCGAACCACTCTCGTGAGCAGACAGCGTGTGTGAAAACAAGCGTGATTCGTTTGCGCTGGCCCACCAATCACTTACGCGAATTTGACCTGTCTAAGTGAATAATCCCCGCTAGGCCATGATCGGCTTGATCAGTTCGCCGGCGATATCGGTGAGACGGTAATCGCGGCCATTGAAGCGGTAGGTCAAGCGTTTGTGATCGATTCCCAGCAGGTGCAGGATGGTGGCGTGCAAGTCATGCACGCCAACGCGGTTCTCGACGGCCTTGTAGCCGAATTCGTCGCTGCTGCCGTACTGCACGCCCCCTTTGATACCGCCGCCGGCCATCCACATGGTAAACGCATTGGGATTGTGGTCGCGTCCCAAACTGCCTTGAGAATCGGAAGTGCGACCAAACTCGCCGCCCCAGATCACCAGCGTTTCGTCCAGCATGCCGCGCGCTTTGAGATCCGCCAGCAGTGCGCCGATCGGCTGATCGACACTCTTGGCGGCAATGCGGTGATTGGCGCCGATGTTGTTGTGACCGTCCCAGGGAACGTCAGCCACGCCGCCTCCGCCACCGTTGGTCCCGGCATACAACTGGACGAACCGCACACCACGTTCCACCAGTCGCCGCGCGGTAATGCATTGTTTCGCCACCAGCTGCGTTTCCTTCTGATCGACCCCGTAGGCCTGGTGCGTTTCGGCCGACTCCTG
Source organism: uncultured Planctomycetaceae bacterium (assembly GCA_937967665.1). Taxonomy (GTDB): domain Bacteria; phylum Planctomycetota; class Planctomycetia; order Pirellulales; family Pirellulaceae; genus CALBSZ01. The sequence goes on along the minus strand of CALBSZ010000380.1, from coordinate 820 downwards.
TCCCACATCCAATGCTTCGGGGGCCGCCGTTTGCATACGGTAAGCCAATTCGAACGATTCCAACCGCGCTGCCAAATCCGCTTCGTGCGGCCGCAGCGATTGATGCTGGGCATTCAATTCGCGCAACACATCCAGCTGCTTGCGCTGCTGTTCCTCCGACATCGTCTTCAATGGCGACAGGTTCGAAATCGGCGTGCCGCTTTTCCCATTGATTGCCGTGGGCTGGAACACTTTGGGCAGGAAACCGGGCGACCAGATGGGCGAACCGCCGCGCGGCATGGCGCCGTGGAGCACGACGAAGCCGGGCAGGTTCTGGTTCTCGCTTCCCAGGCCATACGTGACCCACGAACCGACACACGGTCGCCCCTGCAGGAACATGCCGGAATTCATTTCCAGCATCGCCGGTGTGTGATTGTTGGACCGCGAATAGCACGAATAGATAAACGCCATGTCATCCACGTGCCGTGCCATGTGCGGAAACACTTCCGCCACCCAGGCGCCCGATTCGCCATGCTGCTTGAATGCGAACGGAGACTTCAACAGTTTCCCGCTGGTGGTGAAAAACCCCGTTTTCGGGTCCGCGCCTTCCAATTTGGTCCCATTGCGTTTTTGAAGTTCGGGCTTGTAGTCAAAGGTGTCCACCTGTGACGGGCTGCCGGGCATGAACAGCCAGATCACGGCCTTTGCCTTGGGAGCGAAATGCGGCGGCCGCGGTTGCATGAGACGCGGCGCTTCGGTGGTCGCCGCGGAGAGCAAGCCCTGGTCGTTGAGCATGCTTGTCAGCGCCAGCGAACCGCAACCGAGCCCGGCGTACTTCAAG
>CALBSZ010000379.1 GCA_937967665.1 uncultured Planctomycetaceae bacterium | reverse complement strand
GCTGGAATTTTACCGCTGGAAGGACAGCGAGCGGGCTAAACTGGCCGACGCCCTGGCGGCGGCCCGGCAGCCGCGACCCGTCGATCCGAAGCTGAAACAGTTGCAAGATGCACTGACTTTTGCAACAAATGATAAGCCGCCCGCCGATACTCACTTAGAGCAGTTGCGCCGGGATGTTGCACTGAGTACGAAACAACTGGCCGAGAAACGGGTGATCACGACCCAGGATATCGCCTGGGCGCTGATCAACAGCCCGGCATTTTTGTTCAATCACTAAAACTAGGTTCAGCAGGCAAGGGGCCTGCTGATTTTACCTGCAACGCGGGTACCCCCCCCGCAAAAAGCAAGCGGAGTCCAAAACAAGTTCGCAATTCCGAGCCAACGCGGAAAAGAAGTTTGCGACGCACACCTCACCCCCACGCGACGGGACGTCCTGCGAATGGGTGGTTCCGGGATGCTCGGCTTGACACTCGGGTCGATGCTGCAGTTGCAGGCCGAAGCCAAGTCCACCGGTGCCGGCGGCTGGGGCAGGGCCAAGAGCGTCATCATGGTCTACCTGCAAGGCGGGCCCAGCCATATCGATCTCTGGGACCCCAAGGAAAATGTTCCCGATAACGTGAAAAGCGGCTTCGCGTCGATTCCCACCAGAATTCCCGGCGTGCAGTTTACGGAATTGCTGCCCAAACTCGCGCAAGTCAACGACAAGTTCACCACCATCCGTTCGCTGGCCTACACGCCCTACGGCTTGTTCAACCATACGGCGGCCATCTATCAAATGATGACCGGATACACCACGGACAAAGTGAGCCCGTCGGGGCAGCTGGAGCCGCCGAGTCCCAAGGACTTCCCGAATTTCGGATCGAACCTGGTGCGGCTGCTGCCCACTTCCGAACCCATGCTGCCATTCGTGATGCTGCCGCGTCCGCTGCAGGAGAGCAATGTGGTGGGAAAAGGGGGCACGGCCGGTTTTCTGGGCAAAGCGTACGATCCCTATACGCTCTATCCGCCCGGGGACGACATGGACATGAACAAGATGGACAAGATCCAGGTCTCGGACCGCGTGATGCGCCCCGACATGCTCGTCGTCCGCCTGCTACGCCGCGCGCGGCTAGGCGAGGCCTTCAACGATGCCATGCCGGTCGTGGAAAAAGCCGTCAAGAGCTACAACCTGAACGAACATTACGACCGGGCGTTAAGCCTGATCGCCTCGGGCCGCGCGCGCGAAGCCTTCAACTTGAAGCAGGAATCCGACGCCACGCGCGATGCCTACGGCCGCAATACTTTTGGTCAAAGCTGCCTGCTCGCACGCCGGCTGGTGGAAGCGGGTACGCGCGTGGTCGAAGTCATTTGGCCCAAGGTTGCCAACTCGAACAATCATTCGTGGGACGTCCACAAAGGCTTGCCGTCGCGGATGAAAAACCAGTCGGGACCGATGCTGGACGCGGGGTTGTCGGGCCTGATTGCCGATCTGGACGACCGCGGCCTGCTGGACGAAACGCTGGTCGTGGCCGTTGGGGAGTTCGGCCGTAGCCCGCAGAAAGGCGTCAGTACCTCGGGCAACGGCAACGACGCCGAAGGACGAGACCACTGGCCTTACTGCTACACCGGTGTCATCGCGGGTGCGGGCATCAAACGCGGGCACGTCCACGGCCAGTCCGATAAGACAGCGTCCGCCCCGCTCGAAGATCCCGTGCATCCGGCGGAACTGCTGGCCACCATTTACCACGCTTTCGGAATCGATCCCGAAACGCTGGTCTACAACCACCTGAATCAGCCGCGCGAACTGGTCAAGGCCAAGGCGGTCACGAAACTGTTCGCCTGAGAAAGCGTCCCCTCAGGGAAAACGACTTGCGGGATGAGGATGGCGCTCGTCGACGGTTGGCACAGGAAAATGTCGGCGACGAGTGAAGATACCGTTCGCGACGGGTGTAGATACGGGGCGGTCCCTGCGTTTGAAATTCATGACCAAAGCCATCACGACGGCGTTGCGTCTTCATTCCCGATCGGGTTTCGAGCTCTTTTTGGGAACGTCTTTGCTTTCGGAATAGAACTTCGCATGGGCCCGGCAATCGGGACATTGGAACCGCTGGAATGGGCGACCGCTCTCGTCACGTTCCCAGTGCGGCCCCACCAGCGTGAGTTTTTTCTGGCAACCGCATACATCGCAGCGTAATTCGCGCTGTTCCATCCTGAGCTCCCCTTGATCCAAACCGGCCTGAATCGCAGGGGCATCCGGTGCACGTGGCCAATCCAAATCACTGCCCCCCCGATTGCGAAGACGTCCTATCGCTTAATCAAGATCGGGGAGGAAAAGCGGGCACGGAATCTGTCAAAAATTCGGGCTCTATCGCCTGGGAGCGATTTTCCCGATGGAGTGGTCAAGAACGCCGAGGACCGTGTCGCGAAAAAACAGCACAGCGGGCGAAAGAGCATCGGATCCAGCAGCCTGCAACCGGTAAACGAGCGGCCATGGACTAGGCATTCAGCGATTCAAAGTCCAGGAAAAAGAGCCTTCAACGCCTCTTTTCGCCGTGTCATCGTAGGCAAGTCGCCTTCGACACGTGGTTTTTGGCACAAAAGTCGCATGACTTGGTAAACTCACGTCAGCCACTGCCAGGATGGCAGAACGGGAACAATCGACTCCCGCATGCGTCTAACTCTGCAAGACGTCAAGAATCGTAAACACGCTGTGAACGGAATCCAAAACCGGCTGTCTGAGAAAAGCGAACAGTCACAATACCGATATCGTTTAAGCAACATAACGTCAAGCATTCGCAACCTCGTGATGGCAACGATCGCTGAAAACGCCCCTGTTTTCGGGCACGGGCGCCAGTGACGTGAACCAAACGTCCACGACTGCGAACGGCCTGATTGAAGCTCGGTACAATTTACAGAACCGGTACAGGCTTCCGTACATTTTTGAATTCAATTCTGTTAACTCGCTAAATCGTTGTATCAAATGCTTGTCGTGAATACATTGAACTGCAGGCAAACGTCCAAACCTCTTAACGAAGTTTCTCTTCGCTGAGTGGAGAACTAATCTGTCACCTCCTTTCCCACATGGTGTTCGCTCATGTCCGACCCGGTGAATCCAGAAACCATTGAACAAACCAAACAGCAGATTCGCGGCTTGGTCAGTGAAATCGCGCAGCTTTCCAAGACCGACTTGTCTCCCGAGCAGTATTACGCGGCCTTCTTGCAACGCATCGTTTCGGCCCTGGCGGCGGTAGGTGGTGCGGTTTGGATCCTGGACGACAACCGGCGCCCGGAACTTGCCTACCAGATCAATATCAGCGACACGCTGCTGGTGCCGGAATCGGAAGACTCGGAACGCCATCGCCGCTTGCTTGAATACGTGATTGCCAGCAACGAACCGCAGCTCACCCCACCCAACTCGGGTCCGGGCGACGAGCGGCTGGGCGGCAACCCGACCAATTACCTGCTGGTGCTCTGTCCCCTCCGCAGCGAAGACCGCGTGGAAGGGGTCATTGAAGTTTTCCAGCGCAGCGATTCGCAGCCGGTCACTCAACGCGGCTACCTCCGTTTCCTCATCCAGATGTGTGAAATGGCGGGCGAATGGCTGAAGACACAAAAGTTGAAGGACTACAGCGACCGTCATTCGCTGTGGGCTGAAGCCGACCACTTTTCACGACTGGTGCACGACAGCCTGGACCTGCGGGAAACGTGTTTTGCCGTGGTAAACGAAGGCCGCCGCCTGATCGGCTGCGACCGCGTCAGTGTGGCCGTGAAGAAGGGCAACCGTTGCAAGATCGAAGCCGTCAGCGGCCAGGACACGATCGAGAACCGTTCGAATGTGGTTTCGCTTTTGAGCGACGTGGCCACCAAAGTGGTCGCCACCGGCGAGCCGCTCTGGTACGAGGGGATTACCGACGACCTGCCGCCGCAACTGGAACGTTCGCTGGAAGAGTACATTGACGAATCCTACGCCAAGTCGCTCTGCGTCCTGCCACTGCGAAAGCCGCGGGGCATGGACGAAACGCCAGAGGCCACGGCCCACGACGAAGCGAGCATGGAAGACAATACGCAGCGTGAAGTCATCGGCGCGCTGATCATCGAACAGATCGAAAGTGAGTTCACTCCTGAAAACCTCAAGCCGCGCATTGACCTTGTTTACGAGCACAGTGCCCGCGCCTTGTCGAATGCGGTGAGTCACAACTACGTGTTCATGATGCCGGTGCTCAAACGCATCACGGCCATGAAATGGCTCGTGCAAGCCCGCACGCTTCCCAAGACCCTGTTCGCCACGGTAGCCATCCTGACCGCCATCATTGCCATGTGCGTCGTACCGGCCGATTTCGGCCTGGAAGCGGACGGCAAATTACAGCCCATCGATCGTCGCGAAGTGTTCGCGGGTTTGGAGGGGATCATCCGGCAGGTGCACGTTGAACACGGGCAGGAAGTGGAAGTGGGCACGCCGCTGGCAACGATGGAAAACCCGGACTTGCACACACAGATGCTGGGTGTCGCCGGCGAACTGGCCGAAAACGAAAAGCAATTGCTGTCGATCACACGCACACTGATCGAGCAGGCCGCGACCCTGACCCCCGACGAGAAAATCCGGCTCAACGGCCAGAAGGCGCAGTTGCTGCAGCGCCAAACTACGCTGACGGCTCAGCGCGACGTGATCAAAGCCAAGGAAGACCAGCTCGTCATCCGCAGTCCGATCAAAGGCCAGGTCGTCACCTGGGACGTCGATCAAACGCTGCTGCACCGTCCCGTCATGACGGGTCAGGCCCTGATGACGATCGCCAATCCGGCCGGTGGCTGGGAAATTGAAATGTTCATGAAGGAGACGCGGATGGGTCACGTCACGGCCGCTTACCGCGATCCCAACCGCACCGAGCCGCTGCCGGTCGTGTACATCCTGAAGTCGGATCCGGGTCACGAACGGGAAGGCGAAGTCCAAGCCATCCACGACACCACGGACATGGACGGGGACGGCGTGCACAGCGTCAAAATCCGGGTCAAGATCGACCAGGACTCGCTGCCTTCCAATCCTCGCCCCGGCACGTCAGTGATCGGCGACGTCATCGTCGGTCGCGAACCGATCGGCTATACGTGGTTCCACGAGGCGATCGAATGGGTACAAGCCAACGTCTTATTCTAAGTGTTACTCAACATCAAACCCTTCACAAACACATCCCGAAACACAGCTTACGATAAACCAGGAGATTCCCATGCAACTTGCCACCGCTGCCCTGTTGGCCTCGGCCCTTTCTTTCGGACAGGTTCCGGAAGCGAACAAAGTGCTTCCCGCAACTCAAGCGGTTAAGTTGGACAACTGTATTGTTTCCCCGTTACAGGACGTCGATGTCCCCGCTTCCGAGGCTGGTGTTCTGACCGACATCTTCGTCAAGGAAGGCCAGAACGTCATGGGTCCCGAGGAAACCGCGGACGGTTCGATCACGCCGAGTACCCCGCTGGCCCAGATCGAAGACCGCGACGCCATTTTGCGGAAAGCGGTCGCCGAGGCGGAATACGAAGGGAAGGTGAAGGAAGCCGAAAATGACGTCAACATTCGCTACGCACAGAAGTCGGCCGAGGTCGCTCAAGCGGAACTCGACGACTCGCTGGCCATCAACCGGCGGTCGCCCAATACGATTCCCCCTACCGAAATTCGCCGCCAACAGTTGACCGCCGAACGCGGACTGTTGCAGAAAGAGGTGGCCGAACACGAACAGTCGCTGGCGGCAATCGCGGCCAAGAGTGCCAAGGCTCAGGTGGACGCCGTCGAAAATGAAATCGATCGCCGCAGCGTGGACGCCATGTTGAGCGGCCGGGTGGAAAAGATCTATCGCAACAAGGGCGAATGGGTGAACCCCGGCGACCCCGTGATGCGAATCGTCCGGATGGACCGCCTGAAGGTCGAAGGTTTCGTCAACGCGTCGCTGTACTTGCCGCAGGATGTCGACAAGCGGCCGGTCCGGATTGACATCCGGCTTCCCGGGAACCGCGTGGAAACGTTCAGCGGTCATGTGGCCAGCTTCAGTCCCCTGGTGGAAGCCAGCGGCGAATTCCGCATCTGGGCCGAAGTCGAAAACCGCCGCGAGCTGAATTACTGGCTGATGCGGCCCGGTATGAGTGCCGACATGTACATCTACACCAACCAGGATCGCGTCGAAGAACGCGAATTGGCTTTCAAGTAACCCCCGCGAAACGGACAACCTGTTCGCCCGCGATACCCACTGCGACGCAATTCGACCCTTTTCTGAACCCGCATTCGGAACCCGAAAGTCCCTATGGCCACTTTAGCCGACAGTCTGATCAGCTCTGCCTCACGTGCCGTCACGCTTCGCAAACGGCCCGACCTGACGGCGCGCCGCCATCGCTATCACGGCAAGACGTTCTGGGTCGTCAAGGAACCGGTTGGACTCAACTACTTCCGCTTCCACGAGGAAGAATACGCGATCTTGAACATGCTGGATGGACGCAGCAGCATGCAGGACATCAAGGAGGAGTTCGAAAGCGAATTCACGCCGCAAAAAATTACCTTCCAGGACCTGCAACAGTTCATTGGCATGCTGCATCGCAGCGGGCTGGTGATTTCCGAAGCGGCCGGGCAGGGGCGGCAGTTGCGTCATCGCCGCGACGAGAAAAAACGCAAGGAAGTACTGCAAAAGTTTTCGAACATCTTTGCCGTGCGGTGGCGCGGTGTGGATCCCGAACGGGTCTTGAACTGGCTCTATCCCTACACCGGCTGGTTCTTTACCAAGGCGGCCGTGATCTTCAACGTCCTGCTGATGGTGGCTGCGTTAACGCTGGTGCTGGTGCAATGGGACATTTTTACGTCGCGTTTGCCGACGTTCCATGAATTCTTCGGGCCGAAAAACTGGCTCTGGCTGATGCTGGTCATGGGAGGCGTGAAGATCCTTCATGAATTCGGCCACGGTCTGTCGTGCAAGCATTTCGGCGGCGAGTGCCATGAACTGGGGGGCATGTTGCTGGTCTTTACACCCGCCCTCTACTGCAACGTCTCCGACTCGTGGATGCTGCCCAACAAGTGGCACCGCGCGTTCATCGGAGCGGCGGGGATGTACGTGGAAGCCGTCATTGCTTCGCTCGCGACTTTCATCTGGTGGTTCAGCGTGAAGGAATCGCTGATCAACGAAATCTGCCTCAGCATCATGTTTATCTGCTCGGTCAGCACCTTGCTGTTCAACGGTAACCCGCTGTTGCGATTCGACGGTTACTATATCCTGATGGACATTACCGAGATTCCCAACTTGCGGCAGAAATCGACGGAAGTGCTCCGCCGCTTCATGACCGAGTTGTGCCTGGGCATTGAACAACCGGAAAACCCGTTCCTGCCCGAGAAAAATCGCTTCTTTTTCGGACTCTACACGATCGCCGCGGTCGCTTACCGCTGGATCGTGGTGTTCTCGATTCTGTTGTTCCTGAACGCCGTTCTCGAACCTTACGGACTGCAAATCATCGGGCGAATCATTGGCGCCCTCGGTTTCTTCGGACTGATTGTTCAACCCTTGGTGGCGTTGTGCAAGTTCTTTTACATTCCTGGGAGGATGCACAAAGTGAAGAAGACACGTGGCTACATCACCGTCGGCGTTCTCGCCGTCATTCTGGCGTTTGTCGTTTACGTGCCGTTGCCGTTCCACGTCGGCGCCTCGCTGGAAGTCAAGCCGAGCGACGCCGAATCGGTATACGCGTCCGTACCCGGAGTCCTGGAAGAAGTGCTCGTGGAACCCGGACAGAAAGTAGACCAGGGCACAATTCTGGCCCGCATGGACAATTTCGACCTGGTAATGGAAATCACGCAGCTCGAAGGCCAGGTCCGCGAGCTGGAAGTCACGTTGAAGTCGCTGGACATCCAGAGTTTTTCGCCGACGGACAAGAGTGCCTTTGCGGAAAAGGATGTGGTCCGGCAGCAGTTGAAAACAGCGCAGGAGCAACTCGCGGAAAAACGTGCGAAAGCCGCTCAACTGGAAATCATCGCCCCTGTCGCGGGCATCGTCCTGCCGCCGCCCAACCGGTCGCGGAAGACGAGTCCGGATCAATTGCCCATGTGGAGCGGTTCGCCCTTCGACAAGAAGAACCAGGGCCAGGCTGGCGCCTACCTGGCGGAAACCGACTTGATCTGCCAGGTCGGCAACCCTACCAAGATGGAGGCCGTCCTGGTGATTGATCAGGCCGACATCGACCTGGTTCAGAGGGCCATCCGGGAAACGCAAGACGCCGGAGAACCGGGCATCCCCACGGACGTTAACCTGGGCGCGTTCCGCTGGGAAACCCTTTCGACCCATGTGGAAGACATCGCGCTGTCCGACTACAAAGTCGCGTCAGCCAGCCTCAGCCAGCAAGGTGGCGGCCAGTTGGAAACCGTCACCGACCCCACGTCCGGAGCGCAGCGTCCGGTGAGCACTTCGTTTCAAGCTCGCGCCCCGCTGCCCAACGACGATGGGAAACTGCAGGCCGGCCAGACCGGCAAGGCCAAGATTTACACCGGCTGGATGCCGCTCGGCAGCCGCATCTACCGCTGGGCGTCACGAACATTCCACTTCCAGATGTAAGGTCAGATTATCCCGCTCGGCACTTGTTTAACCCCGAGCCGCAGGCGCCGGCGTGATGCGAGTGCCCAGGCATGATTCGCGTTCCGGCTCTTCCAGCCAATCGTTCAACAGCGTACAGCCCAACCAGCCCCATTCGCAAAACCAGACATCCACGTTAAGCTCGGTACGGACCGGCTCGATTCACACTAACCGCTTTTACACTCAACGGAGAGATAGCATGGCGAAGAAAAAAGAAGACGAAACCCAGGCCACGGAAACCACCACGGAGGCGGCACCCGCCGCGTCGGCGCCCGCGCAGCAGCAACAGCAGCCGGTGCAGGTGGAAGTCGACGATTCCAACGTTTCGGCCTTGTACGCCAACTTCTGTCGCGTGACCGGTTCCCCCGAAGAACTGATCATCGACTTCGGTCTCAACCCCCAGCCGATCGGCGTCCCCAAGGAAGCGATTCCAGTCAAGCAGCGCATCATCGTGAACTTCTTCACGGCCAAGCGTTTGCTGGCAGCGCTATCGATGTCCGTCCAGCGGCACGAAGCCGTCTTCGGCGTCCTGGAAACCGACATCCAAAAGCGACTCAAGCCCGGCCTCACCGGCGCCCCGCAGAAGTAGTCGGTCGCTCTACAAAAACAGAATGACTCACCACGGGACAAGCCCAGCTTGTCCCGTTTTTTCGTGTCGCGTTCGCGGCGTGATACGTAGGGTCACGCCAGGTCGACAGCGCCCGGTTCGGGCCCCATACGAGCACGACGCGCAAGTTTTGAAGTTGCGCTATTTGTTCAGCTATTTGTTCAGTTTCGGGCCGAAGGTCCAGCACGTTACCTAGGAAAGAGTTTATACCCAAACACACTGGCTCGCGCGGCGTGCTGGTATTCTCGCGGATCTTCGCGAACGTGGCGCTGTCCAGCTAGCCATCAAAGCGTTTGACCAGCAGCGAGCTGGCTTGGCCTTGGGGAGTGACGTTCAGATTGATAAAGCAGTCACCCGCAGGATGGTCGGTCGAGGTGACGACCGATACGGGACAGTCCTCGTCCGGGGTTTCGTAGTTCAGTGTGGGAAACAGCGTCCCGTGATTCATGGCCATGACACTGGCAATGGTCTCGACCACGCCGCCGCCGGCGCCGAGGTTGCCGAAGTAGCTCTTCGCGGCCGTGATAGGAACGGCCACGTCTGCGAAGACTTCGTGAATGCCGCGCGCTTCCTCGGCGTCGCACTTACGCGTGGCCAGGCCGTGGGCGTGCACGTGGCCGATATCGCCGGGCTGCAGGCCGGCCGACTGCAAGGCCTGGATGAGGACATTCTTGATCGCCACATCGCAGCGTCCTACGCCGTCGCGACCCGTAACGGTCGATGAACCCCACGCCACGATTTCGCCCAGAATGGTCGCGCCGCGTTTCCGGGCCGATTCCAGGTCCTCCAGGATCACGGCGGCGGCGCCTTCGCCAATCACCGCTCCCGTGCGGTTCTTGTCGAACGGCCGGCACGCTTTCTCCGGTTCGTCGCAGTCCGTAAGTTCTTCCTGCAGCATCACGTGCACGGTCCGCAGAGGATGGACCCGCGAACCGGTGGCACCGGCAATCATGCGGTCGGCACTGCCGCGCACGATGGTTTCAAACGCTTCCCCAATCGCCAAATTGGCGGAGGCTTCGCGCAGGGTGAGCGAATTATTGGGGCCGCGCATGTCATTGTAGATGGCGATGTGACTGGCCGGCATGTTGGGCAGGAATTTCAACAGCCACAGCGGGTCGACCTTCGGCAGCCCGTTCTCCGCCCACTTTTCGAAATGGAATTCTTTCTGCTCGTCGACGCACTGGCGGATGCCGTCCGTGAACTCTTCCGGGACGGTCATGATGTAGTCGGATCCAAAGACGACCCCCGTGCGGTCCGGTTCGTAGCCGCCACTTTCCAGGTTGGCGTCCTGCATGGCCAGTTGAGCCGCCGCGACTCCCATCTGGATTTCGCGGCACATCATCTTGCAGCCCTTCTTGATCGAGCGTTTGAGCGTCTTCTCCAAGGGCCCGAATTGCTCGATGTCCCCCGTGAAATCACGCGCTTCCCCACCGACCTTGGACGGCAAGTGATCCGGCGGAACACTCGCCAGCAACTTCACCCCGCTACGTCCCTCGACCAGCGCCTCCCATAACGCGTTCCGGTTGCAGCCGAGCGGGCAAATGACATTGGCGCCAGTGATAACAACGCGACGGGATCGAGGCATGGCGTTTCGAGCGGAATGATGTAGGTACTACGCGGATTCGAATAACGGTTTCACGGTCGACCCGTTCGTCACGGTAATGTTCGCGATAACGTCACATTGCCAACCGTGCAATGGCTTCCGGGCACCGACTAGAGTTAGATTCGGAAGATTTTCGCTAAACTTCCTGTCTTGTTGGTGCCTCGTCATTCTAAGTGCGGCACGGGATTCCGTCGAGGAGGCTTGCACCGATTATGCGGTCAGCGCCGCGGGCGGGGCGGGCGCGACAAGGCGCCACTTCGCTATTTCTTCTGTTTCAACATGGGCTGAAGTTCGTGAACGAAATCGTTGACGTCCTTGAACTCCCGATAAACGCTGGCAAAGCGGACGAAGGCGACCTGATCGAGTTCGCTGAGTTCGGCCATGACGAGTTCCCCCAGGTAGCGGCTGGCCACTTCGGAATCGAAATTGCCGTAAATGTGAGCTTCCAATTTGGAAATCACCGCCTCGATCTGCTCGTCGCTGATTGGCCGTTTCCAACACGCCTTTTCCAGGCCGTCGCGAATCTTGTCGCGGCGGAAGGGTTCCCGCACACCGTCCTTCTTCACGACCTTGAGCACCGCGTCGTCGATGCGCTCGTAGGTGGTATAGCGGCGTTTGCAATGCAAGCATTCGCGGCGGCGGCGGATGGAAAAGCTATCGTCCGCCGCCCGCGAATCAATCACGCGATCGTTGTCATTTTTGCAAAACGGGCAACGCATCCAACGCCTCAGCGAGAATATCGAGTACCTATCGGGATGCTGCACTATACACGAAACGGCCGCGTCCATGCAGTAGGCAAGGCGCAAATCGCCCCATCCGCGCCACCGCGTCTTGCCGCTCGGCGATGGAACGTCGATAATGGCGGCCAAGATTTGCTGTCGTCGTACGAACACCCCAGCGTAGTCCAAAATCGATTCGAAGGATGCTATGAGCCAGGTTTTTTGCCCGAGTTGCGGTGAGGAAGTCAATACCGCCGCTGTCTTCTGCCACAAGTGCGGACACCGTGTCGACGGCCAGGAGGAAGCGAAGTCGAGCGGCTCGCCGCGCGACAAGTTCCAATCCTCCGCCCGCGGAACGCAGGAGGACGACGAATCGGAAGAGGAACTTTGGGAGGGGGGGTATTCCGCCAAGGCGATGTACGGCACCTGGCTGCTGGCTTTCCTGTTGACCGTGGTCGCGATCGTCATCGCGGTACTGACCGGCGGACTGGCCATGCCGATTGCGGCAGTCCTGGTCGCCGTCATGTGGGTCGGTTTGGCGCTGCTGCTGGCCGTGCGGAAAATCGGCATGCGTTACAAACTCACGTCGCAGCGGTTCGTCCATCGCGCCGGCATTCTCAAGCAGATCACCGATCGCATTGAAGTGATCGACATGGACGACGTCACGTTCGAACAGGGCATCATTCAGAGGATGCTGGGCGTGGGCACGATCACGATTTCGTCGAGCGACAAGTCGCATCCCCAGTTGCAGATGAAGGGGATCGACGACGTGCAGACCGTCGCCACGCTCATCGACGACATTCGACGTAAGGAACGCCGCCGCCGCGGCCTGCATATCGAAGCGATCTAGCGCCATGGCGTCCAGCCTCGCGAAACCCGTGGGCTTGCGCCCCACCGCTGCTGGTCTGTTACAACGCAGTTTTAGGATTAGCCGTTTTGGCGTTAGCCACGGTTCGGGCACGAGTAACCGTGGCTAACGCCAAAACGGCTAATGTCTTCAACCCGAACTCTTGGGTGTAACAGAGCGTTCGTTTCGATTTGTGAAATTCTCTCGGGACAACTCCTGCAGAAGTCGGCGATTCTTCCCCGCTGGCGCGATAACTAGACCCCAGTGCTGGCAATTAAACCGCATCTGAACCATAATGGTTCACGTGTCTGCCCCGCATCACGAAGTGGATCCGCGTAGGCACGCGTGCATGTCTGAATCTCTTGCAATCGCAGTTCGGGAGTGTGTTGATGAAGGTTTCCACTTGGCTTGCGTCCTGTCGCCAATCGGCATGGAAACGTAGACCGCAGCACAAGAACGCACGTGCCTTTTTCCTGGAACCGCTGGAAGAGCGCCGCTTACTGGCGAATTTTCACGTGGTCACCAGTGGCGATCCGGGACTCGGGTTCTGCACGCCGGCCGCCTGCACACTCCGCGACGCCGTGGAAGCGGCCAATTTGTTGCCGGGCGCCGATGAAATTACCTTCGACGGCAGGTTCTTTGATCCGAATCCGCATGACGAAAGCTATTCGATCACGTTGAACAGCCAGCTGGAGGTCACCGATTCGTTGACCATCAACGGTTTCGCCGGTGCCGGGTTGTCGATCAGTGGCAACGACGCGACACGCCTTTTTCTTTTTGAGGGGAGCGGAGAGAAAGTCTATGAGTTAAATGGTGTGACGCTCGCACGAGGAGGCAATGTCACAGCCGGTGGTGCTGTTTTCATGCCTGAAGCTGGCGCGAAAAGCCTGTCGATTCGAAACGCCGTTCTCCGCCATAACACAAGCACGGCGATCGGAGGAGCCGTCTCCTTAACCTACGGCGGCACTACGGAGATCAACAATGTCTCTTTGATTAATAATCATTCTGAAGATGGAGGGGCGATTTACGCTAACAACGCGCCAATACATCTGACAAACACGACGGTCAGCGGAAACACGTCAACAAGCTTTGGCTCTGCAGTCACGCAAATTGTTTTTTCAGCTTTCTCCCCCACGACCGTGGTAAGCACGATCCGCAACTCCACTTTTGTGGACAACGCGGGCGGCAGCGTAGCAATCGACAACACGCAACAAGGGCCAGGAGCATCGGCGACATTCGAAATTCGAAACTCGATATTCGCCAACGCTGGAATTGGTGAGATCGTTGGTAATGGCACAGTCACTTCTCTTGGAAATAACATTTCGGATGACGATAGCATTACCTTGAGCGGGACAGGTGACCAATCCAACACCGATCCGCAACTCGGCCCCTTGGCCCACAACGGCAGCAACCTGCTGACCCACGCGCCGCGGTTCGGTAGCCCCGCGATAAACGCGGGCGCCGACATCCCGGAAATCACCAGCGAT
>CALBSZ010000378.1 GCA_937967665.1 uncultured Planctomycetaceae bacterium | reverse complement strand
GGGTCACTCCCGATAGCATGGTATGGAAGGAAGGTTGGGCCGATTGGCAGGATGCCAGCGATATCTTTCCGGAACTCGGTGGCACAAAGGTCTCCAAACCGGCTGTCGGGATCGCCAACGGTGCTTCCGCTTCGGGAAAGCCCTATCAACCGCGACGCAAGCAAGGAAACAAGACGCTGGCAGTCGGAATTGTCATCTCCCTCACGCTGGTAAGTATCGTCCTGCTGGGTATACTCTTTTTCGTCCTGGTATCCAGCGCCTGACGCCTCCGTACGGATAGGGCAGATATCCAAGCGGATGGACTCAGGCCGCAGTGGCTGCGTCGCCCGCAAGAGGGAGCAGCGCAAGAAGAAACCGCTAAATCTACAAAATAAAGGACCCGTATGATGACATTACGACAGATTACCCTGGTCGGTAGTTGCCTGTTTTTGTGTGCCTCGATCGCAACCGCGGACGAACAGGTCATCGCGCTGGCGGATGGCAAGATCACCCTGCAAGCGCCAAAAGGTTGGGAAAGGCAGAAGCCTCGCACCAACATCGTCGATTACGAATTCGCCGCCCCCGCGGTCGAAGGGGACAAGACCGCTGGCCGCGTCACCGTGATGGGGGCGGGCGGCAGCGTCGAAGCGAACATCAATCGCTGGATCGGCCAGTTCAGCCAGGCCGACGGTACTGCGACCCGCGAACGCGCGGTTATCGAAAAAGGGAAAGTCGATGGGCAAGAGGTGCATCTGGTCGACATCGCGGGGACGTTCAAGGATCAGCGCGGGCCATTTGCTCCGGCCACGATCCGCGAGGACTACCGCATGATGGGTGCCATCATTGTCACCGAAAAGCTGGGGCAGTACTTCGTCAAACTGTACGGTCCCAAGAAGACGATTGCAGCCAACGAAAAGGCCTTCAAGGAGATGATCGAAAGCCTGAAAGTCAAATAGTCGCAAGATCACCCCGACTTCCTCGAAATACACCCCGGCTGCTTCAAGTGGTCGGGGTGTCGCCATGCTGGGCAGCTATACTTGCACAGACGACCACCGAAAGTGATCTGTTTTTGACGATTTTGCCGAATTGAGGCGCGGTCCCTATGCGAATTCAACAGTTTCTGGAACACCATCATCTTGTCCGCAATCCGTTTTCCGAGGAAGACGCGCAGACGGATCTGGTTTTCAAGAATCATTGTATCGAAAGTACGTTTCATCCCAGCTGGGACAAAGTTTACGGCGATCCCACCGAGCCGGCGACGGCCGTTGTGTTTGGTGAAAAGGGCGCCGGCAAGACCGCCATGCGACTGCAAATTGCGCGGCATCTGGAGCAGTACAACGCGCAACATCCAGGCAAACGCGTCTTTGTGATACACTACGACGACTTCAATCCGTTCCTGGATCGATTTCAGGAACGCTTCTCCGGTCGCCGCCGCCGCCCCGATAAGGTGCTTGCGCAGTGGAAGTTGTGGGATCACATGGACGCCATTTTGTCGCTGGGCGTCACCGGAATGATCGATGAGATACTCGATGCCAACCCGCGCTCGCCGCATGTTCCCTGTCACTTCGATGCCGCCCAGGTCGACAGCCTGTCGCGGCATCAAGCGCGGGACTTGCTGCTGCTGGCCGCATGCTATGACCAGTCGACGGCGGAAACCTTTGGCGGCCGCTGGCACCGCTTACGCAAGCGACTGAAGTTCAGCATCTGGAAATCGTATGCCAGCCTGGCGCTGGGGATTGCCGTTTCTGTGCCGTCCATTTTCATGCTGTTTTACATCCTGTTCATGCAATGGGACCCCGAAAAGCGATTTGGACCCACCTTGCAGGCGTTCGCGTTCGGCGGCCTGATGGCGGTGATCGTCGCCGCGTGGTTGCCGTGGTTGTGGAAGTTCTGGAACCAGTTTCGGACTTCGCGCGCCATCTTACGGCATGTTCGCGTGGGGAACCACGAACCGGGCCCGCTGCGGCGCATCCTCATGCGTTTCCGCGCCAGTGAACTGGCCGGGCAACCGCTGCCCAACAAGGAAAGCACGGACGACCGCTATGAGTTGATGACGAAATTCCAGAGCGTACTGAAATCGCTGGGATACAGCGGCGTTGTCGTACTGGTAGATCGACTGGACGAACCACACTTGATCAACGGCTCCGCGGAACTCATGAAGTTACTGCTCTGGCCGATGCTGGACAACAAGTTCCTCAAGCATGCCGACCTTGGCATGAAGTTGATGCTGCCCATCGAACTGACGCGGTTCATCGACCGCGAAGAGAAGGATTTTTACGAAAAGGCTCGGTTGGACAAGCAGAATATGATCGCTTCCTTCCAGTGGACCGGCGAGGCCCTCTACGACGTCACGAACGCGCGGATTCGAGCGTGTGCGGACACCGCCGACGCGGCCAGCCTGGATCAATGGTTCGACGGCAGTGTTTCCGAGCAGCGTCTGAGGGACGCCATGCGTTCGCTGCGCACCCCACGCCACCTGTTTAAGTTCATGTATCGATTGCTGGTCGCCCACTGCAATGCTCACCTGGACCACCAGCCGGTCTGGCAGATCTCGTCGGACGTGTTCGAGCCGACTTTGGCGGTCTATCAGCGTGAACAGGACGCCTTCGATCGCGGTCTCGGCGCGGGATAACCTTCCGGCTTCCCCGGACTCGTCCACGGCCGCCCGTCTCGGTGACCGGTCGACCGCGTGGTGCTCGTCCGACGCCGGTCGGCTGTAGGTGACGGGGAAGTGTCGAACATCGGGGCCACGAAGCGTTCGACCGCGAGGCTCTCGTTGTAGTAGGCGCGATAGGCCTTTGCGGCGTTCGCGGACATGACATCGAGGTCGTAATTTGTCCAGGCGAGAAAGCCCAACAGGTCCTCGAGGCCGGCGGCGTCATTACAGGGCAGCGCCCAGCCGCAGCGGTGCCGCCGGATAATTTCCGCCACGTTCGATCGCCGAGGCCCCAGATAGAGGATCGGTTTGCCGGCGGCCAGGTAACCATAGCTCTTGCAGGGTGCCATCAAACCTTGGCACGCTTCTTCCAGGCAGGCGACTCCAAAATCGGCCCGTTGCATCAGCGGCAGCATTTGCGAGTTTGGCAGGTAGTCGTGCAGTGCCATGCACGTTGCCCCGTGCTGGTCTCGAAACCGTTGCAATTCGTGCCATTTGGCACCGCCCCCGACGAATAGCCAGAACACATCGGTTTGGTGAGGCCGCTTCGCGATCGTCTGTAAGATTGCCGTTAGATCGTGCCCCCAGCCATAGTTTCCGGTATAAATCGCCAGTCGGCGATGAGTCGCTTTGGCCCTGCCGATCCGCTCCGCGACTTCCGTATCAAGTCTCGTTGGCGTGAGTGTCGCGATGTTGGACCATGCATCCAGGACATCGATTCGTTCCGCGCCATGCGACCGCAGGACATCGGCCGTCGCGGGATCCGTCACCACCACGCGATCCGTCCTTGCGACCGCCCAGTGCTCTAGCGCAAGCAGCGCCTTGTACATGTACGAATCATCGCGCAGCAACCCGCCGCCGGCCAGGATCTCCGGATAGGTATCGCAGTTCCACAACGTGATTCGCGTTTTGCGAACAGCGAATAGATTGCGCAGGGCGAAAATGAAATGCAGGAGCGGAGGCGTGGTCATGACGATCACCTGCTGCGGCAGACGTCTGGTAAAGGCGAAGGCCAGAACGCTGGTGTAAAAGCAGAGCCACGTCACGAACCGGGAAGCGACTCGGTCGCACCGGCCGCTGCCGGCGAACAGGGATCGCACGCAGGGTTGTGCTGCCGAGTCCGCGGTATCGCCAGCCTGGGCATACCGCGCGCCGCGCCCCGCGAGGACCGTAACACGAACCCCGCGTCGCTGCAGTGCGTTGGCCACGCTTGCCGCGAACGGACCGGTGGGCGCCGGCCCAGCTCCGAAAAACAGGTTGACTAGCCACACGTCCGCACCGGCGGCCAGTCGCTCTTCCGCCGCGCTGCGACGGATAGCTTTGAAACGGTTGAACGCCACGGTGTCGTCCCTTTGCAGGTAACGGGTAAGCCCACCGTGGCTGTGAATCGACTAATCCATGAACTGTCCTGACAGACTCTGAGAAATGTATCGGCCGCTCGTGCGCTAGACTGGAAGAGTGGCGTGGCTTTTGCGGTTATGACGGTTCTCAAACGTCACTGCTACGCCGGCGCCGCACGCTGCGTCGCGGGGCACGCCGGATCGAGTTGGTTTGGCGCGGCGGTCCCGTGTCCAGCGGTTCCGGCTGTAGCGGCTGTCGGGGCACGCTGCGGAGGTCTTCCGCGGTTGCCGCCAGTACCAGCTGGAAGCCCAGGATGATCAGCAGGGCGGGAATGACAACGGTTCCCGTCGGCGCGCTGACGCCGGCTTGCGCGTAGCTGAGCCATTTCCAGACTCCGAAAGCCGTGCCGCCCAGCAGCATGGGCAATCCGGCCACCAGGTACAAGCTGCACATCGAAAAGTCGTAGACGAAATGCTTGAGTACCATGCGTTTCGAAAAACTGGCGAGCAGCCGCGCTGGAAACTCGCCGACGATGCGGGGGATGGACAGATGTGACTTCTCGTCACCGTAGCGGGCCGGCATGGGAACGTCCTTGACCACGGCCCCCTGCAGGTAAAGTTGAGAAAGCATGGACGTCTCAAAGTAAAACGACTGCCCGATCTTGTGGAGTGGAATCTGGGACAGTACTTCGCCGCGAATCGCCACGTAGCCGTTGCACGGATCAAAGATATTCCAGTATCCAACCGCGCCTTTGGTGAGAAAGCTGAGTACCATGTTTCCCAAGCGGCGGAGTTTCGGCATTCGCCCGAGTGCTCGAAAGTCGTGGAACCGATTTCCCTTGGCATAATCCGCCTCGCCATCCACCAGTGGGCGAATAAGCTGCGCCAGATGCTCGGGCGACATCTGCCCGTCGGCATCCATCTTCACGACGACCTGCGCACCCAATTGAATGGCCTTGGCAAAGCCGGTCACCATGGCCCCGCCGACACCGGCATTGCGTTTGTGGCGGATCAAGACGATCCGCTGATTCGTTCGCGCAAACGAAGCGACGCGCGGCCCGGTGTCGTCCGTGCTCGCGTCATCCACGACGACCACGGTGCGTACCCAGGTTGGCATGCTGTTCAATACGTCCGTGATCTGCCGCTCTTCGTTATATGCCGGAACCACGACAACGACATTCAATTGCGAGTACGGATGCTCCGATCGCGCGGCCGTTTGAGCCATGGCTTCGCGGGGCGTTGCGCTCACTGCGATATGCGGAGTCGGAATGTCATGCGTGTGGGCTGCGGTAGTCATGGCGGTTGCCCATGTAAGCTCGACAGCGCCAGGTTTGCGGAGATCCGCGAGAATACAAGCTCGCAGCGCGAGCA
>CALBSZ010000377.1 GCA_937967665.1 uncultured Planctomycetaceae bacterium | reverse complement strand
TCCCAGGCTGCAAAACACTGGGGGCTCGTTTCACTCGACCCCAGCCACCCAACCCTAATGCTTCTACTTGACAAAGCACTAGGCCACGATTTTCGGCAACGCTTAGTATAACAGAACTCGCGTTCCGGATACGAAGGCGCTACGGCCCTTTCGTCTCCGCGAACCCCGAGGCGTTTCCCGTGAACGTGCTCGGGATAACCGTTCTCTGCTTGTAAGTCCATACAATACCATTGTTTAAGTAGAGCTATTGAAAATCAAGACCGGCGTTCCGCCGCCTCATTGCGACGCCAGGCCGCTGCGATTTCGATTGCATGAAGGGGGCGAACGCAAGCGGCACGGCTTCACGATACGCATATGGTAGGAATGGAACGTCGGCGAGTTAGAATACGTGATAACTGCCGGCGACATAGCTACCCACGACGGCACCGGCGTTCTGCCGTGTCATCCATAGCCAACTGCCCTGAGAGAGTCCAGCATGAAGAAATTGCTTTACCACCTCGTCTTGATTGCGATCGCCGTGGTTCCCACGACCGGGCGCGGTGCCGAACCGGAATCGCGGCTGAATGTCCTGCTGTTCACGGCCGACGACCTGCACGCCGAATCGGTCGGTGTCTTTGCGGGGCGTCCCGAGGGCTTGACCCCGAACCTGGATCGCTTCGCGCGGCAGGGACTCCGCTTCGACCGCGCCCACGTGAACGTGGCGATCTGCGCGCCGTGCCGAGCCGTGATTGCCACGGGCCTGTATAGTCATCGTAGCGGCGCCTTGGGGTTCATTAAAGCCAACGACGGCACGCCGGACGTGGTGACCACATTTCAAGAGGCCGGGTATCGCGCCGGAATCCTGGGCAAGTACGGCCATTCGACGCCGGTTCGGTCGATGAAATGGGACTATGCCTTCGACCAGAAAGACCTCGGCAACGGCCGCAATCCCGAGATCTATTACCAACGCAGCCGGACCTTTTTCCAGCAGTGCAAGGATGAGAACCAGCCGTTCTACTTCATGGTCAATTCCCACGACCCGCATCGCCCGTATTGCAACCCGGACAAGCTGACAGCGGGCGCGGCCATGCCGTCCAAAGTCTATCAACCCGAAGAAGTGACCGTTCCCCGATTCCTGCCGGACCTGCCGGGAGTACGCGCGGAATTGGCGCACTATCTGAATTCCACGCGCCGCCTGGACGACACGTTCGGCAGGGTGATGCAGGCCCTGGACGAATCGGGTTTCGCCGAGAATACTCTCGTTGTCTTTCTTTCCGATAATGGGATCGCGGTCCCATTCGCCAAATGCAACGTGTGGTTCCATTCCTCGCGCACACCGCTGCTCGTCCGCTGGCCTGGCGTCGTGAAACCTGGAACCGAAAATCGAAGCGACTTCGTCTCCGTTGTGGACCTCTTCCCCACTTTCCTTTCTGCTACCGGCGTGCAGGGACCGGCAGAACTGGACGGGCACAGTTTCCTGCCGCTGCTAAAAGGCGAATCGCAGGCGGGGCGCGACCGCGTCTTTACTCAGATCGACATGAAGGCCGGCGGCGACGCGGTTCCCATGCGCTGCGTGCAGAACGCCAAGTACGGCTATATCTACAATCCTTTCAGCGACGGCAGGCACGTTTACCGCAACAACAACGAAGGCTTGTGCATGAAGGCGATGAACGCGGCAGCTCGTCAAGACGCCGACATCGCGGCGCGCATCCAGCTGTTTCGCTACCGGGTGCCGGAAGAGTTTTATGATCTGGAAAAAGATCCTGACTGCCTGCATAACCTGATCGACAGTCCGGAGCACGCCGACAAAGTCGCAGCCATGCGCGGCGAGTTGCAGGCCTGGATGTCCGCAACGCACGATCCCATGTTGACCGCGCTGCAAAACCGGACGCAGCGCGCGACGGTCGACAAAGTGATGCAGGACACGTATGGCAAGTCCCCGACCAGGAGCAAGCCGAAGAAGCGGGCACGCAAATAGCCGAAGGCGTTCCGACGACCGGCGCTGCGACCCGGTTGATCGAACCGACATTCAACGAACAGGCAGTTGCCTTTGGACAATGCGGTCGTTACAGGACGGACAACTTCCGTTTCCGCTGTTCTTCGAATTCGATGAGTACCAGGTCGAGGGCCGCGTCCACGCGGGAACCGGCGGGAGGCGCGAGCGGGAGTAGCTGCGGCGCGATGCGGCGCGGTGTCGTCGCGAAGTTGCCGGGATGGTCACGAACGACCGCCAGGTCCGCGCCGTCCACGACCTGGTCGCGATTGAGATCGTAGGGGTTATCAATGGTCGCAGCGCCGCTGTGGTCTCGGACGGCGGCAAAGTCGAATGCGTTGGTGAAGGCCTGCAGCGACGAATCCCCGACATCGCCGATCACGTTGCCGAAGACAAAGTAGTCGTCCACGACGAGTCCGGTGTGGGCGGCCAGTACGGTGAAGCGAACCCACGTGTTCTGGATGGCCTGGTCCGGCCACGTCAGGACGACCCGATCGCTGCCGCCAAATCCGTCTCCGGGACACACGTGTACCGCCCGACCGGGCCCCGGCACCCCACCGCTTGTGTCGTCGGTGTTGCCAAGTCGGATCTCGAAATCGTCTGGGCTCAAGTCGGTGTTTGCCAGATTCAAGATGTCGACGATCACCCCATTCAGCCCCTTGGCGTAGTTGGTGTAGTCGTCGAAGTCGGCCAGCCGGCCGAGAAACAGGGGGTCTTTATCCGGTGCAATGGCCGCGCCTGCGTCGGCGGTGTCATACGCCGAGTTATGGTAGAAGAGGCGGCGCGCCAGCACGGCGACGTTGCTGCCGGCGTATCCCGGAGTGCCGTTCGATTCACCGCTGGCATGCCAGTTGAACGCATCATGGTAATCGCCCGCGACGTCGATCACGGTCAGCGAGCTGCCGAGTCCGTCGGCCCGTTCGGGCCAATCGCCGCTGTCATCGTAAGTGAAGCTGTGAATGACCGCGTCCTCCCAGTCTCGCAATTCAATCCGTTCGCCGCCATTGGTGAGCCCACCGGTGTACGCGCCGGCCACGAGGTAGTTGGTGCCGTAGCGAGCCTCGAAGGCATCCCTGTCGCGCACGACGACAACAACCTCGCCAGGTTCGACCACGCGGACAGCGCTGCTACTAAAGTCAAACAGGACGCCGTCGGTCAGGCGCACCCCTGTCACGTCGATGGCCGAGGAGCTGACATTGCGAAATTCGATGAATTCGAACAGATCGTTGTCTGAAAAACCGGCAGCCAGTTCTGCCGCCGAGGGTTCCGCCGGGTTGTAGTTCACCTCCGTGATCGCGAAGTTGCCGGCCGCGGCCGGATGGAGCACGAACTGCGTTTCACTTAACGCGGACCATTCACCGGCATGGAACGCGCGGGCTTTCACGGTGACGCTGGCGCTCATCGTGATCGCGCCGGAATAGATGGACGCGTTCGCGTCGCTGGGGTCCGAGCCGTCCAGCGTGTAATAGATGGTCCCGGCCGGCGCCGTGATGGTGAGCTGGTCGCCGTTCGAAATGGGACCTCCGTGTTGGGGCGCGCCGTTGACGGCAAACTCGGGCGCGTCGGTCATGGGAAACAATCCGGCACCGCGCAGTTGCTGAATGACAATCTCGGCACGACTGGAGCCAGACAGCGGAGCGTAGGTGTCCTTCATCCAGTCGACTTCACGTTGCCAGACCGCGGGATCGTAATACTCGTTGGTGCTGATTGAATAGCTCCCGTTTCCCCAGCGGGCGGTTTCCGCAATCATGGACAGTTCGATCTCGGCTGCCAGCGCGTCGATATCGGCGCGCAGCCGGGAGGGCGTGAACATGCCGTCGTGGAAGAAAAACCTCTGCGCGCGATCGGCCAGCAGACGCTGCATTTCGGGATGGTTTCGGAGGTTATGCCACATGTCCCCGGGCCCGCCGAACTGAACCACGTTGGCGTTCGCGCCGGTGCGCAGGACGACGTCGCTGTCCCAGGCAAAAAACTGGAAGCCGGCACCCGGAACGCGTTCCCTGGCCGCCATCCAGTTCTGAAACGCGCGCCAATCCCAATCATTGCCTCCAAAAAACTGCAGCAGCAGGTAGTCCGTGTAATTCACCATGTCCAGGAACTGCTGCGACTGCGTGTAGTCGTTCGTCGACGCTAACAGCGCATTCCAGGCAACGGTGTCACCGTCGACGGCGGTTCCCGCATTCAAAGCGTCGTAGTCCGCCGGAGTGCCGCCGTTGTAGCTCGCCATGAATTCGGCATTCGGCCGCTCCATCAAGTGATGCTGCCCGTGGTAGACGCCGTTGATGTAGACGTGAACAAACCGACCGTGCGGTGCCAGGTGTCCCGCTTCCAGTTGCCGATCAAACGCCCAGCGTCCGCGCAAATAGTTGCCTCGAGCGCCCCCGGGATGCGTCCAAAAGAAGTTGTCGTGCGAACCGGTGCGGAGAAGAAGTTGATTGAACGTGTCCGTGGCGGACGGATCGTCGAAGAGGTTGTAATTCAGTTGAGCCGGCCCGTAGACACTTTTGAAGCTGAGTCGCATGTTCTTTTTCGCGGAGCCGAGACTATGCCCGCCGAAATGCTCGACCCCGACATCCGCTTGAAAGTCGGCACTCCCGCCAGGATCGATCCATTCGACCGACGCTGCCGACTCGGCCTGTGAAATCGCCGTATCCGTGACAAGGGAGATCGTCGGCAAGGCCAACAGCGCGTCGTCGACGAGCGGTCCCCAGGTGGGATGTTGCGTGACCGCCGTGTCCATGAGCGGCTGATTGCCGACATCGCTGACGAAGATATAGGTGTGCGTGTCGGTATTCGTCGGCAGGAACTTCTCCTTGAACGCTGCCGCGCGTAGTGTTGTCGTGCTGTCGATCGGCACGGCGGCATGCGGAGGCGAATCCGCGTCCGGCGGGGGCACGATGGTGCCGTTCGAGAGATCCGGTTTGCTACCGTCCGTGGTATACACCAAGGTGGCTCCCGGAGTGGGAGTCGTGATTTCGGTGACAAACGGCGTTTCGTAGAAGCCGCGATCCACTGAAAACGCCGTGTCGGCCACGAAGCCAATCACGCCGTCGCGATTGGCCGTTCCCGGTGTGGGCGACGGCAGATAGAGGTTTCCGGCTGTACGCTGCGTGACGAGTGCCGCGGAAATCAGGAAGTCGCCGCTGCTGGCGGAGTCGTTCAAGCCGTGAATCGCCAATACGTTTCTGCCGTCGATCAGCGAGGCGGCATGGCCGCTAATGTCGATCTCTTCGGCTATCGAGACGACGGCGCGATCGCGATCCGCGGTGGCCGCCGCGCTGTACGACAAGTTTACCGGAGCGTTGCGCCGCGCGACCTCAACCCCGTTCAGGTAGGCCACGAATCCGTCGTCGTAGTCGACTCGGAACAGGAGGTT
>CALBSZ010000376.1 GCA_937967665.1 uncultured Planctomycetaceae bacterium | reverse complement strand
ACCCCACAGAACCTTGGATTCCGGGGGCTCGCTTCACTCGACCCCGGCCACCCATCACCCCAATCCGAGTTTTGAAACAAAGCCGCGGGTTCAAGTCGTAAGAGCTCGAATCGCAAGCGTCCAGGTGGTCACTCTTGACAATTGCCGCCATTCATCAAACGATGGGTTGTCTCGATCCCCATATTCCCTCACGCCTGTCTGCCTGATCATGCTATTTCGTCGCCTTGTTGCCTGTACCTTCGCCGCCCAACTGGCCCTTACCGCGAGTGCATCGGCGCAGTTGTTGCGCCGCGTGGATGGCGAAGCCGTCAGCGGCCAACCGTTTGGGATCGCTCGCATTACCGTAGAGGCGGGGGGCGATTCGGTGAACGGTTTTAATATCGTGGAACAGAACGGTCGGGCCATGTATCCGACCTTCAGTTCCGGACGCGTCCGCCGAGTGCTGGGAGAATTGCTGGGGAGCGGTGCAGCACCGGAAGCACGCAATGTTACGATCTACTTCCTGTTTACTGGCGACGCCCCATTGCAACTCACCTGCTACGTTCCACGGGCACAGAACGTGAGCCTCACCCCCATTCGCGACAGCGGACGCAATCACCAGCGGTTGCTGAATCTTTGGTGGCGGGATTACAACGCGAGCGTGCGGCAGCAACAGAGCGACAGCGACTATCGCCCGATTGTGCAAACCTATTTGACGTCCATGCTATCGTCGCGACTCGGTCTGGAGCCTCCTTTGTTGAGTCGTGTGAAGCCGTCAGCGAAGACGGAGTTGCAGGAGACGCTGGAATTGATCACGGGTGTCGAGGGGCTGCGCTCGGCGATTTTACGTGACAGCTTCACTACTGTTCCCGCCGCCGGTCCGGCTTCTTTGCCCCTGCCTCCGGAACCCGACTGGCTGGACGTTGTCCCGCCTCTGGATCTATCCGAGGTTGCTGTCGAGCCCATGGCGCTGCAGGTGCCCAGAGAGTGTTTCTATATTCGGTTTGGCACCTTTGCCAACTACCTGTGGCTCGACCGCCTGACGACCGAGTACGGCGGCGATTTAAGCCGGATGATTACGCTGCGCGGTACCAGTGACGGCGGGACGTCGCGGATTCAGAAACAGTTGGGAATGAAAATGTCCGCCACGGCGGAGCTTTTTGGGGACAAAGTCGTGGACGACGTGGCGATCATCGGCCGCGATTTGTTCCTTAACGAAGGCGCCGCGATCGGCGTGCTGTTCAAGGCCAAGATCGGCTTGCTGGGAAATGATATTCGCGGCAAGCAGCTTGCCGCATTGAAACAACATCCTGACGCCACCAAGGTGGAATTGCCCATTGCCGGGCAGACGGTGACGCTGGTGTCCACGCCCGATAACCGGCTGCGCTCGTTCTACGCGTCCAAAGGTAATTATCATCTCGTGACCACGTCGCGCGATATCGTCGAGCGGTTTTTGGCGATTCAAGACGGCGCGGGGTCACTCGGGGCCACCGCCGAATTCCGGCAGGCCCGCGCGGAAATGCCGCTCATCCGCGACGACACGATCTTCGTTTACTTTTCAACCCACTTTCAACGCGGCTTACTCAGCCCGCAATATCAAATCGAACTGGCTCGCCGACTTCAAGCCGTAACGGAAATTGAAACATCCACTTTGGCGTCGTTGGCGGCACGGGCGGAGGGCTTGCCGGGCGACGACGTGGCGACCCTGATTCAGGCTGGGTTGCTGCCCGTGTCGTTTAACCAGCGTCCGGACGGCAGTCGAGTTGTCTCGGTCGACGGCGAGCGGATGGATTCGTTGCGAGGCGCTCGCGGCAGCTTCCTGCCCGTTCCCGATGTCACGATCTCGGGCGTGACGGCGGAGGAATCCGCGGTGGTCACGCGCCGCGCGCAGTTCTACGGCCAGCAGTGGAAGCGGCTTGATCCGCTGAGCGCCGCGATCAAACGCTACGCCTTGAACGAGCAGGGATTGGAACGGATTGCCATCGACGCCAGCGTGTCGCCGTTCGACGAATCCAAGTACAGCCAGTTGACCTCCATGCTGGGTCCGCCGACACGGTTACGAGTCGCTCCCGGGCCCGCCGACATCATCTGGGGACAGGCGGTCATTCAGGGTGGGCAGAACTATCCCGGCGTGTTGCCTCATCACCTGTTCCTGGGCGTTCAGGACGCGGCTCCGCTCACCCAGTTGGACTCCGCCGGTTTCCTGGAAAAACTGATGATCGTTCGTTCGACACCCGCGTACCTGGGGGCCTGGCCGAAGCCCGGGTTCCTGGACCAGTTGCCTTTCGCGTTGGGCGGCGGACCACCAGATATCTTCGGCTATTCGCGACTGCCCCTCGGATTGTGGCGGTGGCAAGCGGGTGGGTTTTCGGTATTGTCTTTTGATCGCGGGGTGTTGGACTACATTACGCCGCAATTGAAGGTCGAAGAAACGGCCGATGATGCGCAGGTTCGCCTGCACGTCGGCGATATTTCTCAGTCGAACCTGGTGGGTTGGGTAAATGCCCTTACCTACGATCGCGCGAATCGGGCTTCGCGGGGAAATGTCCGGCTGCTGAACGCGCTAACGTCGCAGCTGCGAGTTCCCGTGGACGAAGCGAAAGCCACGGCCGAACAACTCCTGGGCGCCGAACTGGTCTGCGCGCTGGGCGGCGAATACAAACTAGGCACAGACGCCGATGGCCGTTCGCTCTGGTATTCTACCGGCTGGAGCGAGGCAGCCGCAGCGAAGCCTTACAACGCCGTGCTGCTCGACTGGTTCCGCGGTCTGGATGCCGCGCTAACGAAATACGGGGATCGGTTGATCCTGCACACCGAACTCGACATGCAGCGCAAGGAATCGCAACCGGCGGTTGAATTGCCGTTCTTCAAACTGTTTGGTGGGAATCAGAAGAAGGATCCTGTCGCCCCGCCACCGAAGAAACCGAGCGGCCCGCGTGAACTCTAGAGCATGGTATCTGTTTTCGCGCGTCGGTGTTCGCCCGGGTCATTTCCAGGTATTGGGGGAAACCGGTTTTCCATTGGTGGTGAGTATTTGGAAGTGATGGAACCCGGCATTCATCCCGTTGTATCGCCACACGACTTCCTTCTCGCGCGTGATTTCAAAGAGCTTGACCTGCTGGCCTTTGGCGTGATAACTGGAGACGACCGTGTTGCCGTTCGGTAGCCGCTGGACGCCGCAAGCATCGTTGAACAGGTTCTCGCCGAGGTCCTCGTTGGTGACGCTCCAGACGATCTTTCCTTGATCGTCCAGTTCAATAACGCGGTTGCCGTTGGTACAGCCAATCACGGTATTGCCGTTTTCCAGCCGGATCGCCGTGAACGGCCAGTCGCGTTTCTCCCGTCCGCGATCGTCTGTATTCAACACTCGTAGCACGTCGCCGGAATCGGAGTCGTATTCCTTGACGGCGAAGTCCAGTAAGTGTGGCGCCAAGTAGCGGCCGTTGGGCAATCGGCGCAACATGCGTGTCTGCATGTGAGCGTTCTCCTTTTGGCACTGGAAGGGAGTCACCTTGAGCACCTCTCCTTTCCGGTCGATAACGACGGCGCGCGGCTGCGGACCCAACTCGGCAACCAGGTACGTGTCGTCTGGCAGTGCTTGCACGGTACGGATTTCCTTTTGATGTCCCTGGTATTGGAACACGAACTTATTCGTCTCGCGATTCACATCAACAACGCAGCCGTGGGGAAACGCCGGCGTGGGATAAAGTGCCAGCAGGAGATTGCCGTTGGAAAGTACCCAGCCGTCGCTAGCCGGCATGTCCAGTTTCCATGTGATCGTGTTGTCCTCGCCGACCAGCACAACCCGGTTCGCCTTGCCAACGCCGAGAAACGAATGGGCAATCTCGGCCTGAAGAATGCTGTCCGGCAGAACAAGGGCCGTAAGCACGAAAATGACGAAGTGGATCAGCGCGAGTCGCATGTTGTGGGCTCCAGTAGGATCAAGTGGGTTCATGGCTTGCCTATTCTAACGTAAAATGAATGGGTTGCTGGAGATGGCCTGCCAATTCACGCGCCGCCGTTCAACAGCACGGAATGGGACTCAAAAAAAACTCGTTATCTCGATTTCGCATGCGCTACGAGCATACTCAAACCGCTCCACTTTATCTGTGCCTGGTCGTCATTGCGGTCGGGACATGCGTGGCCGCATGGTTTGCCCCGGAATTGGCCGTACAGATCATCCTTGTCGTTACGGGTGTTCTGATGATGGGGCTGGCATGCTGCTTCCGGCAGTTGACGGTGAGGGATGATGGGGACCACTTGCTGATCTGCTTTGGTCCGCTACCCCTATTCCACAGGCGTCTGGCTTATGCCGATATTGAAGTCGTTGCCCAAGGACGGTCCACCATCTTCGATGGCTGGGGGATCCACCTGACGCCCGGAGGCGGCTGGACCTGGAATCTTTGGGGCTTCAACTGCGTCAATGTCACGTACCGCAAAGGAGCAAAGCTGCGCCGCATTCGCATCGGCACTGACGACCCTGCCGGACTCGCTGCGTTCTTGTCGGAAAAACAGAATTCGCCGGGTATCTAATCCGACAGCGCCACGTTCCGTCGTCATACAACCTCGAAACACCAGCGAGAGGGTAACCTACGACCGGATACACTTGCTCGCGCTGCGTGCTTGTATTTTGGCGGATTGCCGAAAACTTGGCGGATTCCAGCTAATCACCAGACGCCGTGCGTTTAATCCCTTCGTCGGCACGCAACACCAGTTTGATGGCCAGCCAGGGGAAGACGTAGAAGACGAGCACGAACAGTTTGAGCAGCCCCAAGCCGCAGTAGATAACCAAATCCAGTTCGTGCGGCGTCAGGCCGAACAGGCTTCCATGAATGCGGTCAATCATGTCGCCGGTCAGCAGGAACACAATAAACGAAAACAGCCCCAGTACGACAGCTGCGACCCAGCATCGCAGCAAGATCTTTTCGATTGCTTCCAAAAGGTCTCGAGTTGCCTCCGACATGATCCCGTCCAGCTAAGCTTAGTTTTAAAACTCGCGTTGTTGTTATGGGTGGCCGGGGTCGAGTGAAGCGAGCCCCCGGAAGCGAAGGCTCTGTGGGGTCGCTTCGCTCCACCACAGCCACCCTTCTCCGGTTTTAAAACAGAACCTAGTCTTCCTCGACCCGCGCAAAAGTTACCAGCGTTTGTTGGGTTCCCGGAGTGGATGCGAACTCGGTCGGTCGTTCCTTTCCGGCCTGCGCGAAACACAGTTTGCGAGTGTTCTCGCCGAGTTCATAAATGCCCAGGAAAACTTTCCCTTTGTCGTTTCCGGTGGTGGGCGTGAAATCAATGGCCTTCGGATTCTGTTCAGGATCGAATGTGCTGGTTCCACCGCTGATTTCTTTGTCGTCCTGACGCAGGCTCCACGTTCCGTCGGTACCATTCACCACGCGGAATTTGCTGACATCCTGCGGGTTGATTTTGGCGCCATTCAATTCGATCGACACAATCCGCCATGTTCCGGCGATCTTCTGGCGGTCCTTCTCGATCGCCGCCTCCTTGGAATCGTCCGCGGCTGCGGCGCCGCCGAAGCCCCACAGCAGGAATGCGATGAGCAACAAGCGGGAGGAAACGAGCCGTCTGGATCTCCGCGACATCAACCGACCGACCAGCATGGAGGTTGTCATGACGTTACTCCTTGTAACCTGAAAAGTGTGAAATTGCCTCGATTGTAATGGAAGTTGGGACGCAAATTGAGCCGCTAAGGGCCAGCAAACTCGCTTTGTCCCGCAGGACCATGATTCTAGTGCCTAACCAAACGAAGTTTTGATCCGAGAATCGCAAAAATTTGAAATCCGAAATCCGAATTACGAAACAAATTCAAAATCGGAAATTCAAAACAGTTTCACTTGAATTCAACGAAAACACGAAATGCCAACGCCGTTGAGGTTTTGGATTTTCGTATTGTGACATTTGAATTTGTTTCGGTTTTCGATATTCGT
>CALBSZ010000375.1 GCA_937967665.1 uncultured Planctomycetaceae bacterium | reverse complement strand
TTCACGCTCGTACAAGATGCGGTATGAGCGACGGGCAGGAGTGCCCGTCCCACGTCAAAATTGAACGGTATTGGCGTTAAACAGAATGCTGCAAGACGGCGGCGCCTCCGGCTGAGCGTTCAGCAGATGTATCCCGGGGCACGCCCAGGACGCTGGCACGGAAATCGGCTCGTTTCGTAAACGCGGAATACATCTGGTTCCCGTTCTGGGCTATAATCCAGTCTCCTGGATCATGGAACGACCTCGGTTTTCCATTCCATCCTGGATCACTCCACACAGTCCGGCGCGTTTCCATGGAGACGAATGATGGGAATCACACGGAGACATTTTCTGAAAGCCAAAGGGACAGTGTTGACGCTGCCCTTCTTGCATTCGCTGGCGAGTGCCATGGAAACTCGGCGGGCAGGTTCGCGGCCCGACAAGAAACTGGTCATCATGTACCTGCCCAATGGCATCGTGCGCCGCTGCTTTTTCCCGGGTGAGGAGAACGCCGAGGTTCCCGAGTTTATTGGCGGTTTCAACGCGGACAAGACCAAGGACCAGCGGCGCTTCAAGAACGAACCAGGCATCTATTCGCCGGAACTGACGTCGACCATGCGGCCCTTGCAGGACCACGCGGACGACATCACGTTGATCACGGGTCTCGATCGCACTTACAAAGAAGGCCAGGACGTACATGCGCAGGGCGCGTCCTGCTATCTGACCAGCCTGTCTCCCGCGCAGGCGACAGAGCAGGGCATTCGCCATCCCAACGGCCGCAGTCTGGATCAGGTCATCGGAGACGCCGTCGGCCATAAGACGATTTTCAAGACGCTGGAAATCAGCTGCAACGGATTCACGGCTCCGAAGGAACCGATCGAATTCGACAACATTTCCTGGTACGGTCCCGATAGAATCGCGCCGTCGATCCGCGATCCCAAGAAACTGTACGACCGCTTGTTTCTCCGCAGCAGCTACCGAAATCACGTTACCGATGTCACCGATCTGGTACTGGCCGATGCCCAGGCACTGTCCCGGAAACTGGGACGCGAAGACCGGGAAACGTTGGCCCGGTACATGGAGATGATTCGCGACATTGAAATCCGCATGGAGAAAATGCAAAAGCTGCTGGCAAGTGTCGACGTCAAGATTCCCAAGAACGAAGTATTGCCGCGAGGAGAATACATTCGCTTGCAGGTGGACTTGATGCTGCTGGCATTCCAGATGGGGATTACCAACATCTGCACGTTCATGATCGGCCCCGAACGCTGGGATGCAACGTTGATGTATGAAGGCGTCTTCGATAAGCCGGTGCAACATCACAACATGACTCACAACCAAAAGAATGGCGGCTACAAGGAACTGCAGAAGCTCGACCTCTTTCACATGGAACAGTATGCCTATGTGATCCAACGCATGAAGGAGATCCAGGAAGCCGACGGAAGTTGCCTGCTGGATAACTCGCTGATCGCATTCGGCGCTGGCTTGGGAGATGGAGCAACACATCAGTACTACGATTTGCCCATGATCCTGGCCGGTAAAGCGCAGGGCCAGATCAAGCAGGGCCGCTTTATCAAGTGCAAGAGCGGTACGTTGAATTCGAATCTGTGGTTGACGTTGGCCCAATTGATGGGGCTCGAAATCGACGCCTACGCGGACAGCAACGGCGTCATCTCCGATCTCTGGACGTAGTGGATTGTCGATGTCCTTCAGGCAGTTAATCCTAAGAAGCCTCGCAGTCATGGCGGCCGCCGGCATGGTGGCGAACGGCCGGGCCGCGGACTTCGAAACGTTCATAAAGCCGTTGCTCGCGCAGCAGTGCGTCAAGTGCCACGGCGGCGAGGAAGTCAGCGCCAAGGTCGATTTCAAACAGCTCGCCACGGCCGCTCATCTCCTGGAAAACCCCGAGTTGATCAAACGCATGATCGACGCCATCGATGCCAACGACATGCCGCCGGAAGGCGAACCGCGGCTGGACGCGACATCGCGCCAACGATTGCTCAACGCTCTCCGTGCGATGCTGCGTGATGCCGTGGCCGCGGAGCAAGACCAGCAGGTATCGATCCGGCGGTTGAATCGGTTCCAATACAACAATTCGGTGAAGGATCTGTTTCAATTGAAACGGGATGTCTTCCCGCTGCCCGAACGGTTAATGACCCGGCGGGACAATTACCTGGTCGCCGGAACCGATCGGATGCCGGAACAGGTCCACGTCGTATCCGAATCGCTCGAACCTCGCGCGGGCTTGCAGGATGTCGAGGCGTTTCCGAAGGACCTGCGGGCTGCCAGCGGCTTTGACAACCAGGCCAACCAGTTGACCTTGTCCCCACTGCTGCTGGACACCTTCCTGCGACTCAGCGTTTCCATCCTGGAAAGTCCCGATTTCCATGAGCAGAACGTGGGCATCTGGAACGACTTTTTCCAGCCGCCCGCCGGCGCGTTCGATCGGCAGGCCGAACTCAATCGACGGCTGCTGCCGTTTCTCAGAATTGCCTTCCGCGGTCCGGTGGAGGACGAAACGCTGGACCGCTATGCCGCTTACGCCGCCACCAGGTTGGAACAAGGGCTACCGTTCACCGCAGCCATGAAGAAGGTGGCATCCGCGGTGCTGTCCTCTCCCAGGTTCTTATATCGGTCCGCTTCTCCGGAAAAGGACGACGACCAATTTGAACTCGCCGCGAACCTGTCGTTCTTTCTCTGGAGCAGTTGTCCTGACCAGGAGTTGCTGCGGCTCGCCGAAAGTGGCGAGTTGTCTCGGCCGGAGATTCTGGAGAAGACCGTGGAGCGGATGCTGGCCGATCCCAAAATGGAACGATTCCTGGATACGTTTCCCACACAGTGGATGCAGCTGGAGAACGTCCTGGCTGCCACTCCGGATCCGCAAAAGAACAGGTACTTCAATCTCGATCCCGACCATCCGGCCAGTCTGCAAATGGTCCTCGAACCGCTCCTGTTATTCGACGCGGTGTTTGTCGAAAACCGGCCGATCGTGGAACTCATCCAGCCCAGGTTCGCCTATCGCAGCGACTTCCTGCAGACCTGGTACAACTCGGATCTGAAACCACCGTTGCCGGACACCAGCCAGGTCGTGGACGCTAATCGGCGCGCCGCGGACCGTCGCCAGCAGTTAGAGGCATCGATCCAAGCCACGCAGGCGGAACTGGACGCGCTGCTCCAACCGGTAAGGGCCGCCATCCTGGCTGCGCGCCACAACCCGGCGAAGCCCACGGCACCGGTCGATTTGAAACCGGTGGCGGCCTGGGAGTTCAATGGCGACTTGAACGACTCGATCCAATCCCTGGATCTGAAAGCACACGGCCCGATCGAGTTTCGCGATGGCATGGTGGTGCTTGAGAAGGCATATCTGTTGAGCAAGAAGTTGCCCTTTGACCTGCAGGCAAAGACGCTCGAGGTCTGGTGCGTGGTTCACGATCTGGATCAGCGGGGCGGCGGCGTGATGGGCATCCAGGGACCAGGTGATTTTTTCGACACGATCGTGCTGGGTGAACGGCAACCGCGCCATTGGATCTCCGGCAGTAACCGTTTCAGCCGCACACTCGATTTCCCCGATTCGACCGCCGAGGTGAAGTCGGAGGAGATGCTGCACCTGGTGATGGTCTACGAACGGGATGGTACGACCACGCTCTACCGCGACGGGGAACCTTACGGCAAACCCTACCAGAAGGGCGCTGCTACGTTTCCCAAGGACAAGACTTCGGTCATTTTCGGCTTGCGTCACCTGCCGCCGGGAGGCAACAAGTTCTTGTCCGTTGGCATCGACAAAGCGCGGCTCTATGATCGAGCGTTGACGGCCGCCGAAGTCTCGGCGTCGGCGGAGAGCGGCGCGCTGTATGTGTCCGAGCCGGAATTGACGCAGGCACTTTCCGCGGAACAAAAGGCAGCGCGCGACGCCTTGAATCAACGACTGGAGCAGAGCAGGGCGGCACTCGCATCCGTTCCCACTCCACAGGACCCTGAAAAAATAATTGCGGACGCCGAACGCAGGTTCGACGAGCAACTTCGTACACAGATGCGGTCGTCGCTGTTTCGGCGCGTGCCGGTTTCGGATCCGCGCTACGGCGGCGTGATTACGAACGCGGCCGTCATGAGCATGACTTCGGGTCCGCAGCGGACACATCCCATCGCCCGCGGAGCCTGGGTGATCGAAGTCATCCTGAACGATCCGCCGCCGCCACCACCCAACAATGTCCCACCGCTGAACGAGGACGCAGCCGCGAAGGAACTCACCATCCGCGAACAGTTTGCCGCCCATCGTGACAATCCGTCGTGCGCCGGTTGTCACGCGAAACTCGATCCTCTGGGTTTTGCCTTAGAAAACTTCGACATCACGGGGCGTTGGCGAGACAAGTACGAAAATGGCCGAGACGTCGATGCCAGCGGCACGTTCATCAGAAAGTACGACTTCGACGGAGTTGTGCAGTTCAAGGAATCCCTGGTCCAGGAACGACAGCGTTTTGCGAAAGCCTTCACGGCGCATCTGCTGAGATTCGCGTTGTCCAGGGAACTCGGCCCCGCCGATGCGCTGACGATCGACGAAATTGTCAGAACGACGGAGAATGACAACTTTAGGCTGCAATCACTGATCCGGGAAATCGTGTTCAGCGATCGCTTTCTACCAGGCAAGCAATGACATCCGTGGTCGCTCCGCCTGAGGCACGAGTCAATTATAGCTTCCGCACTTTCACTGTCCGTGTCGATGCTGCGATGAGTCGCCCTCCCTGGGGAGGGTCGGACGCGGTAGCGGCCGGGGCGGGGCATTTACTCAATCAGCGGCTGGAAAACGAAGCGGCGCCGCAAAAAATCCGCTCGCCCCGCCACGCACCGGTGGTATTGAGATCTACGTCGCACATAATAGGGCGATCGGCACATGAGGAATCCCCCGTAGTCCCGCGACTCCGCTCGCGGGACCCCGCGAACGGAGTCGCGGGACTACAGCTTTCATCTACCGTTCGACCGGGGATGACTCGTTAGTTTGGAATTCGACGCGTCCGGCGTCGGCGATTCGATCAGCAAGACGTGCTTTTGCCAACTTCAATGGGAGCCTTTCATGCATATTGCCAAACGATGGTTCAGTACTTTACTCGCCGTGGTCCTTTCGGCTTTCTGCCTGCCCGCCACTGGCGCGCACTCGACACCGAACGTCGTGATCGTCTTCATGGACGATCAGGGCTACCAGGACCTCAGCTGCTTCGGTTCTCCCGATATCAAGACGCCGAACATCGATTCGCTGGCCACTGCGGGCATGAAATTCACCAGTTTCTATTCGGCCTATTGTGTTTGCTCGGCGTCCCGAGCTTCCCTGTTGACCGGTTGCTATCAACCACGTCTTTCAATGCCGGGTGTGCTTGGTCCGCGTTCGCGCGTGGGTCTTCATCCCGACGAGGTGACGATTGCAGACCTGTTGAAGACCAAAGGCTACGCCACCATGTGCATCGGCAAGTGGCATGTGGGCGATCGGCCGGAAACGTTGCCAACCGCGCAGGGATTCGATCATTATTTCGGCCTGCCCTATTCCAATGACATGGCTCGGAAATCGGGCTGGGGAAACAATACTGCGGATCTCGACAAGATCTGGAAGTTGAAGAAATGGGATATTTACAACAACGATCTGGTGCGCGATGAAACGAGCATCGAATCGCCGGTCAATCAGATTGAGTTGACCAGGCGGTACACCGAAGAGGCGGTGAAGTTCATCACGTCCAACAAGCAGGGACCGTTCCTGTTGTACATGCCGCAAACCATGGTCCATGTACCGTTGTTCGTGACAGACGATCGCTGGGTCGAAGATCCGAAAGAGGCGTATCGCATCACCATGGAACACGTCGACTGGTCGGTTGGCGAGGTACTCAAAGCACTCGACGAAACCGGTGTCGCGGACAACACGCTGGTCGTGTTCACGTCGGACAACGGTCCGTGGCTCAGCAAAAATCATCACGGCGGTTCGGCCTTGCCGCTTCGCGCCGGCAAGGGAACGACCTACGAAGGAGGCATGCGCGTGCCGGGACTGATGCGCTGGCCCGGCGTGATTCCCGCGGGGACCGTAACCGACAAAGTCGCTGGTACGATCGACCTGCTCCCGACACTCGCCGCTATCACCGGCGCCACCTTGCCCGACCATCCGATCGATGGTCATGATCTCTCGGCGCTGCTTCGCGATCCCGCAGCGGCGTCGCCGCACGACACGCACGGGTTGTTCTATTACAAAAATGGGCGCGTTGAGGCGTTGCGCAAGGGCCGCTGGAAATTGCACATTAAGGGAGGTAAAAAGCCCAAATTTGAACTGTACGATCTGGACGCCGACATTAGCGAGTCGCGCAACGTCGCTGACCAGCATCCGGACATAGTCCACGACCTCCATGCGTTCGCTCAGAAATATGACGCCGACTTGAAAGCCAACGTGCGGCCACTCTGGCGAGCCGGCAAATAGCTGCAGCGACACCTGCAATACTCATTTTTCTCAAAAACAGACTTTACTCGCGCTGCTGGGTCTTTTACAAAGATAGTTAATTCGACAGCAC
This sequence comes from uncultured Planctomycetaceae bacterium, assembly GCA_937967665.1. Classification (GTDB taxonomy): domain Bacteria; phylum Planctomycetota; class Planctomycetia; order Pirellulales; family Pirellulaceae; genus CALBSZ01. The sequence continues at coordinate 5,615 of CALBSZ010000375.1, read as the reverse complement.
CAAGTTTCGTCGTCAGACAAGCTCGGCGCGCTAGCGAGTGAATCACCGACGACCGAACACACTTGCTCGCCCTGTTTGTATTGTCGCGAATTGCCTCAACGTTGGCGCTGTCCACATGAGGCCGCGTGATAAAGCACAGTCCATCAAGCCAGCGGAGATTTTCGCATGAATGACTTCCAGATGAATCGGCGTCAAGCGCTGGTCGCCAGCGGCCTGGGGGCGTTGAGTCTCGGGATGCCGGGCGTCGTCATGGGCAACGATGCGCTCGACGCGCAAGGGAACGCCATCTCCTCGGAGAAATCTTGCATCTTCTTGCTGCTTTGTGGCGGGCCGAGTCACGTGGATACTTGGGACATGAAACCCAACGCGCCGGCCAGCATTCGCGGTCCCTACAAACCGATCGCGACCAAAGTGCCCGGCATGCGCATCAATGAAATGCACACGCGTTTGGCGAAGCTGACGGACCAGTTCACGCTGATCAATTCCATGACGCATCCGGGTGGAATTAGCAATCATTTTGACGCCATGCACAACCTGCTGAGCGGTCAGTCGGAAAAACGCGTGCAGCAGGGAGTGCCGGACGACCAACCGTACCTCGGTTCGTTTGTTGCCAAGCACAAGCCCAGCCTCCGCAACATCGTTTCCAATGCCTGGCTCATCAAATGCGTCGGCCGGCCCGTGTTCTGCGCGCCCAACATCGGCATCGGGGGTTATCTCGGTTCCGCCTACGCTCCGGTGTTTGTCGGTTCGGCGCAGAATCACCCGGCGATGGACGACTTTACGCCCCCCGAGATTTACGATCTTGGAGACGAACAGCGTTTTGCCGTGCGTCAGAAGCTGCTCGGCAGTATCGAATCAAACAAACTCGACAAGGTCGCCCGCGGACGCGACTGGACGGATCTGCGCGAGAAGGCTTACGACGCCATGACCCGCCCGGAAGGACGCCAGGCGTTCGACTTGAGTCGCGAACCGGTCGAGCTGCGTGAACGCTATGGAATGCACCCACTCGGGCAGAATTTACTGCTCGCGCGGCGCATGATCGAATCCGGCGTACGGTATGTCACGGTCAACGGCTGGGCCGGGCAGGCGCCGCACGACACGAAAGGCCCGCCCAGCAGCAGTTGGGACATGCACGGCGGCAACATGGGCATGGGGAACGCTTTTGGCGACGGTTCGTACGGAATGGGCTTCTGCCTGCCCCGACTCGACCAGGCCCTGTCGGCACTGCTGTCGGATTTGAAGGAACGAGGCCTGATGGACAATACGCTGGTCGTCGCGATGGGTGAATTTGGACGCACTCCGAAGGTTCTGACGCAGGAACCGCCCGGCCGACAGCATTGGCCCAAATGTTTTTCCGCAATCCTGGCCGGGTGCGGCATTCGAGGCGGCGCCCTGTATGGCAAGTCCGACAAGCACGGCGCCTATGTGACCAGCAACCCGGTACGCCCCGAGGAAATGGCGGCCACAATCTACCATGCCCTCGATATCCCACTCAACGAACCGCAAAACAACAGCGGCATCTCGCGCCCCTTGACCAAAGGCAAGCCGCTGCTGGAGCTGTTTGGATAAACGGGGTTTGAACATGGTTGCACAGTCGAACCCGGGCGTTCCGATTGTTTTTACGCGACTTCGAATGGCCAATCTCGTGATTGTTTCGAGGTACTGTTTCGCCACGACGCGGTCCGACCAACGTGCGGTCAACGGCCATTGCCGATTCTTTTCGCCATATTTTGTTCGAAAAATCGCGACACTCGCCATTCTCGTCGCAGCGGCGTTTGCCGCCCCCGACGTTCAGCCACGACTTGCCGCCGCTCAAGATTCGCGGCCCAACATCGTTTTTATCATCGCCGACGATTTGGGTTGGGCGGATGTGGAATTTCACGGTGGCAATGTGCCCACGCCAAATCTCGCACGTTTGCTGGAGGAAGGCGTTGAATTGAAGCAGCACTACGTCGCCCCCGTTTGCAGCCCGACGCGAACGGCATTCATGACGGGGCGGTACTGGAGTCGCTTCGGTGTGACAACACCGACCAACTCGCTGGCATTGCCACCGGACACGTTCACGGTTGCCCGCGCACTGCGTAGCGCCGGCTATGACACGTGCCTCACCGGCAAGTGGCATCTGGGCTCGAAACCCGAGTGGGGCCCGAATCATTTCGGGTTTGATCATAGTTACGGTTCACTGGCCGGTGGGGTCACACCGTGGTCGCACTTCTACAAGCGCGGACCCTTTTCCGACACCTGGCATCGGAACGAAACGCTCATTACCGAGGAAGGGCATGTTACGGACCTGCTGGCGCAAGAAGCGATCCAATGGATAGACCGGCGTCGCGGCGACAAGCCGTTCTTCCTGTACGTGCCGTTCACGGCCGTGCATCTGCCGCTCCGAGAACCGGGTTCGTGGCTGGCGCGCGTGCCGCCCGAGATCACGGGCGACGTGCCGCGCCAATACGCGGCGGCCATCCTGCACCTGGATGACGCAGTGGGACGGGTAGTCGGCGCTGTCGAAAAAGCGGGGAAGTCCGACAACACGCTGATCGTCTTCACCAGCGACAACGGCGGTTCAACGGCCGAGAACAACGATACCAAGTATCCGGACGACCACTGCCCGAATGGAAGATTGCCGGGAAACAACAAACCGCTGCGGGGTCAAAAGGGCAACCTCTATGAAGGCGGCACGCGGGTTCCCACGATCGCACGCTGGACCACGCGGATTGAAGCGGGAACATCCTGCGACACGCCCGTGCATATCGCCGATTGGATGCCGACGTTCTGTGGGCTGGCCGGGGTCGCGGTCGATGCCGCGGGTGTGAAATGGGACGGTGCCGATATTTGGCCGGTCATCACCGGGACCGGCACACTACCGCCACGATCACTCTATTCCGCCGGAACCGGTTTTCGTTCCCGCGCATTGCGATATGGCGACTGGAAGCTGATTGTATTCGGCAAGGCTGGCGGAAGCGCAAGCAAGGTCGAACTCTACAATATCGCCCAGGATCCCGGCGAGAAAGACGACGTCTCTGCCGCCTACCCGGAAAAGGTCGCCGAGTTACAAGAGGAACTCGCAACCCAGATGGCACTGGACAAAGGCACGAGTCAAAAATAGCTGCAGGACGGAGCTCCTGGTGATTGACGCGGTGCGAGACAGCGATCTGGAAGAAATACGACAGCTGATCGAGGCTGCCGTGCGGACGGACGTCGCTGGCACGGAAGAGGAAGCAGCGTTCCTGGTCGCGGACATCGGCGCCAACCTGGATTGGTGGCTGCACAACAAGGAATCCGCGTTGCACTGGAAGTTCGTGCAAGACAACAGAATTCTCGGCGTCATCCTGATCAAGAAGTACTGGAATCTGACGAACCTGTTTGTCCATCCGAACCATCAAGGGCAGGGCGTGGGGGGCGCCTTGCTTGCCGCCGGTCTGGAATCCTGCCGAAGCCGTTCACCCCGAGGCAAGCTGCAGGTGAATTCATCCGCCAATGCCGTCGGCTTCTACAAATCGATGGGGTTCGTGCAAACCGGGCCCGGCATCAACCGCCCCGGCGGCTGCGTCCCGCTGGAGTTTCTGTTTTAGAGAAACGGTGCCGAAACCCATTTAGCGTGCATTCGTCTGGACGCGATCGCGGATTCCCAAAAACAGTATTTTTAGTCACACAAACAATTATTTCTTTCGTCATAATGGAAGGTTTCGAGGAAACTTGAGTTGTTCTTTGCTGCCGGCGGCGTAGGCCGGCGGTGGATTCGCATGAAAGGATCGAGAGATGAAGAAGAGAGACACCTTTGAATGGATCATCGCCGTTGTGGCGGCGATGTTGTTAGCGCTTCCTGCCTTTGCGGCCGAACCACTGCCAGATCCCGACGGCAAGTCGGCGGATATGAGCAAGCCCGTCAAGGTCTATATCTTGATGGGGCAGTCGAACATGCTCGAGATGGGCAAAGTTGCTGGCGACAAGGAAGGCACGCTCGAATACGCCATTAAGAACGAAGGCCTCTATCCGTACCTGGTCGACGACGCGGGTCAGTGGACCGTGCGGGAGGACGTCCGCAACGTCGCGGTCATGGGCAGCGGCGGACCGGGCAAGACGCGGGTCAGGAAGAACGACTGGCTGCAGGTCTCCGGCGGAAAGATCGGTGTCGAGATCGGTATCGGCAGTTACCTGGGCCATTTCCATGACGAGCCGGTGCTGATCCTGAAAAGCGCCATCGGCAACCGTTCTCTGGGCTGGGACCTGCTCCCCCCTGGATCGCCGTCCTACGAATTCACCGATCCGAAAGACGGTAAGACTTACGTTTACGCTGGCTACGGACAAAGCCCCCTGCGTTGGGAGAAAGGCACCGAACCAAAACCGATCGGCTGGAAGGCCGGCCTGCAGTACGACGGCGACATCGCCCGAGCAAAAGAAGTACTCAACGATCTTTCTGAATATTACCCCGGCGCTAAGGAGTACGAAGTTGCTGGTTTCTTCTGGTGGCAGGGAGACAAGGACCGCTACAACGCTGGCCACTCGCAGAAGTACGAACAGAACCTGGTCAACCTGATCAAGTCGCTCCGTGAGGAGTTCAACGCACCGCAAGCCAAGTTCGTCTGCGCCACGCTCGGTCAGACTGACAAAGACGACGCTCAAGGTACCGAGAAAGACATCATCGAAGCGCAGTTCGCCATCAGCGATCCGAGCAAGCATGCCGAATTCCAAGGCGATGTCGCCACCGTTTACACGCACCCGCTTTCCAAGGGGGGCGCTTCCAACGGCCACTACGGCGGTAATGCCGAGACGTACATGAATGTCGGCGAAGCCATGGGGCAAGCCATGGTCGATTTGTTGAAAGCTAACCGCAAGTGAGACCCGGCGGCATGCGGAGACGCTTACTTGTCTTAATTCTGGCGTCGTCCGCCTGCGCATCGGCGCAGGCTGGCGACGCCCTTACCGTGCCCTATCACGCCACTGAAGACCACAAGACCATCGGCAACTGGCATACCACGCTGCTCCATGCTCACGGCAACCCGGTTGAACACTACGGCGATTTCGATCTGGAAATGTCGCGCAAGAAGCTGGATCAGGCCGGACCGATCAAACGGTTCCTGGCTTAGGGCAGCCCGCTCTTGCGCGCGATTTGTTCTACGCGGCAAGCCACAGCGCCAACGGGCGCTCCATTCGCTACAATGACACGACCTGTAAGGTCGTTGTGGGTCGTGCCAGGTTCGCGGTATTCCGCGAGAATACAAGCGCGCGGCGCGAGCAAGTGTGTTTGGGCGGAAGGAACACACTCGCTTGCGCTTCGTGCTCGTATGACAGCCGAACCTGGCGCTGTCCGGATAGGTTGTGTCTCACAAGCCGACTGCGCGTGATGGGTGGCCGGGGTCGAGCGCAGCGAGCCCCCGGAATGCAAGGATATGCGGGGTAGCTGCGCTCCTCCACAGCCACGCCTACTTCGCTTTTGAGACAGACGCTCGCTTGCCAGGACGCGGCAGCATGGCTGACATCCCGCATTCACCGAACCTTCATCACTGCCAAATTAATTGAGGACAGAACCATGTTATTTGACCATTGGACTTGCCGATTTGCGACGCTGGCGATGCTGCTGGCATGTTGCACTGTCTCTTCCACGCTGTTTGCGG
>CALBSZ010000374.1 GCA_937967665.1 uncultured Planctomycetaceae bacterium | reverse complement strand
TGACGTACGCAACCGGCAGTGTCGAACCACCCCAACTGTCATTCCAAAACGCTTCGGGCGTGCCCGGCATGCGGCTCCAAAAATGAGCACGGTCTTCGGCGCCCCACGTATTACTCGGTTCACCGGTGGTGTACCAATTGGCGTGCGTATCGGCGAACGTGCCATCGCCATCGATCCACTCCCAGCCGTCGCCCGGTTCGGTCGAACCTTCTGGCTGCTGGCCGCCGATCCACGGTCCGAAACCCAGGTTTCCGGAAAACCGCCAATAGGCCGCGTCGTTGATCAGGTTGTAGATGAACGTGTTTTCCGCGGCCGAGGTGATCGTGGCCAGATGACCGCCGGCGGCAATGGCGGCGTCGTTGGCATCCTGCCAGTTGATTCCGCCCGCCACGGGCACGACTTGATAGACGTGGCCGTTGCCGCCGTTGGCCGGCTCCCACCAAGCTTTGTGCGTGCCGGGGCCGGCATGCAGCAGGTTGTGGCCCAATGAGGTGTACGGCGTGGAATTCGTAAACAGGTCGGGCGAATGATCCGCGTGGTTGCCCGCGATCAGTGATCCGGCAAGGACTAGCTCGTTACTGGAGAATCCATAGATCCCGCCGCCCGTTTGCCGCGCTACATTGTTAGTAATCGTGCTGGCGGTAACATTCACTCGTCCAGAATCGCTGTACAGACCGCCGCCCGAATTCGCGAGGTTGTTGGTCAGCGTGGAATTGGCCAAGCCGACATCGCCCGACAAATTGTAAATCGCACCGCCGAGACGGGCGCTCGACGCCGAGACGGTTGAATTGATCAGCTTCAACCGTGCGTCGGAACCACTGTTGTAGATCCCGCCGCCGAAGGTGGCAGTGCCCGCGTCGTTCTGCTTGGTGTGACTGTCGGTGATGTGGACGTGGAGCAGATCGAGGGAACCAGCATTGAAGATCGCTCCGCCGTTCTGACCGCTGCCGCCCGTCAATGTCAGCCGCTCGACGCGGGCATCGACGCCGGGCAGGACGTTGAGGATCCGCGATAAGCCATTCGCATCAATCGAGAGGCTGTCCGCGGCCGGCCCAAAGACATTGACGTCGTCGCTGATTACCAGCTCCCGGCCCGCGAGTTCAACGCGCGTTATCGACGAATCAAAGGAAATGCCATCCCTACCCGGGCGCGCATTGGCCAATGCGACCGCTTCCCGCAAGCTGGTCTGGCCATCCTGGTTGCCGAGATGCAGGTCGAACACGTCGCTGCCCGTATCGACGTTGTAGCCATCGGTCGATTGCTGCTGCATCTCAAACGCGCCGATGTCCGGCGCGGTGCCGACGCTGCGCGTGTAGGGATCACCTCGCTGGTCATGTTGCGGTGGATTGTTCGGATCGCCCTGATCGATGGCCGGGCTGCCTTCGACCAGCGGCAGGACGGGCGCGAAACCGCCGGCTTCGACCAGCGTGGTACGCACCGCCGTCGTGATGTCCAAAAGCTCGCGTCCGCCCATCCCGTCATCCTGGCCGACGATGTTGTTGTCCATGCCGTGCGTGAAGGGACCGGCATCGTCGGGATCGCCGATCAGGTTGTGCGTGCCGCTCAATATGCCAGAAATGTCGGTGCCGTTCGCGGCAACGATGGTACTGGTCAAGGTCGTCGTCCCCGCGGCGTGCAGACCGATTCCCGAATTATCGACAATCGTCGACCCGGTGATCGTTGCTATGCCGCCGAACACGGCGACTCCGCCGATCGAAACCGCCGATGAGTTCGAAGCCGAATTCCCCGTAATCGTGCTTTGAGTCAGCGTGAGTTGCGCATGGAGACTTTCGATGCCGCCATTGAACAAGTTCGCCTGGTTATTCGCGATCGTGGTATCGCGGATATTGGCAATGGCCGTTCCTTCCCCCACGTTAACGACGAAGTTCTGCACACCGCTGCCGTTTAGCGTCGCGAGGTTGTCGTGGATGAAGCTTTCTGTCACGGTCAACGTCGCCGTGCCGCCGTCGCCGTAATTGCCGATCCCGCCGCCGCGGACGGCCGTGTTGCCATGGATGTCCACATAGCGAAGCGTCAGCGTGCCGCGGTCGTTCAAGATGCCGCCGCCCATGCCGGTCGCGGGGCTGCTGTCGTCCGTGACCGATCCGCCCGTGATGGTCAAGTTCTGAATCAGCGCCCTGACACCGGGCACGACGCGGAACACACGCGAACGGCCATCCGCATCGATGGTCGTCGGACTGACCGGCGATCCGGAGATCAAGACGTCGTCGGAAAGCTCGAGTTGTTTTCCATCCAGGACGATGGTTTGGGCGCCCGGATCGAGATCGAAGAGGATTTGCTGTCGTTCCGGCACGCGGTTGGCATAGTTCACCGCTTCGCGCAGCGTGGTCTGGCCGTTGTTGATGTCGCCGTCGTCGATATCGCCGAGCGCGTTGACCGTTATGGATTGATGGAAAGGCTCCGCCGTCAACTCAACCGATCCAGCGTCGCGCAGGCCGTTCTGCGGCCGAGCGATTCCGCGTTGATCGACCAGCGTGGCAAACGCCGCGGCGGCGTGTGCACGGATGCGTTCCTCCGACAACGCCGCGCGGTAGATCGATACTTCGTCGATCGTGCCGTCGAAGGGCAGGCTTTCGGACAAGATGGCGATTCCCGAATCCGAACCCGCGACGCGAGTCTGGCCGCGGACGGCACCGATGCCGATATCGTCGTTATGCGCCGTGACAGCGCGGATGGTTCCGTTGACCGTCGGTGCCGCAAAGGGAACACCGTTCAAATAGCCGGTGAGCGCCCCTTCGTCGCTATCAAACACCATGGCGAGGTGATAGGTTGCTCCAACGGTGATCCTCTGCCACGCAAAGGCGGCGAAGTCGACGCCGGCGTTTTGCCACGCACCGACATACACTCGTCCATTTTCAACATAAACGTTGAATCCGCGCGCCTGCCCGCCTTGCTCGTACAAGACTTGGCGCGAGCCAACATCGTTGGCGTTGAACAACAGTTCAATCGTGTACCGGGTGGTGGACGCGGCGGTATTCAAATCAACATGATCCGGAATGGTAACCACGTTGTCCGATCCATCAAAGCCGATGGCCGTGTCGCTGGGGTCCGAAGTCAACAGACTTTCCACCGACACGGGATTGCCGTTGTACGTGCCATCGACGTCCATGCCGATCGATCCCATATTCGCCGCCGTGCCGCTGGCCGGATCGTCTCCCAAACGCCAATAGGCCACGGGCGAATCGGCTTGGATGGCCGTGGCGTAGGGCGTGACCGTCACGGCATCGACGGCGGCCAATGGCAAGTGAGTATCCGTCGATCCGCCGTGATCGCCCAACGGCCCTGCGAGATCAGCGCCCGTGGGCACGACGGAGAGCAAAGCGAAACGCCCATTGTTCGGATCGAATTCGGATCTCACACCATCGGCCGTGTTGTTGGTGATGATGGATTCGCTGATCGATAATGTCCCATATGCTTCGATGCCGCCGCCGCCGTCGGCAAGACTAGCTTCGTTTTCGGCGATCGTACTGCTGACGACGCGCACGTTACCAAGGTTCGAAAAAACGCCGCCGCCCTGGGTCGCCTGATTGCGTGAAACCGTGCTGTTTTCCAGGATCAAATGATCCGTTGAAATACCGCCGCCGACCGATGTCGTCGTATTAGCGGCGATCGTGCTCGCCGTTACCACGAGCGTAACCGCCGTGTGGTGCATTCGGACGCCGCCGCCTTCGCTGCCCGCGGAATTGTGCGACACCGTACTGCCGGTGACAAACAGTGGCCCGCGTGCAAAGATACCGCCGCCCATCCCCCCGGCGGAATTGTGTCTGATCACGCTGTCTTCGATGGTGAGCGTTCCGGATGTGTAAGAGGCGATTCCGCCGCCCGCATCGGAAAAAGGATCCGCCCCCGACGTTTTGCCGCCGGTGAGCGTCAGTCCTGAAACGGCGACGTCGTGAGATCCCAAGTCGACATGCATCACGCGTGATAAGCCATTTGCGTCAATGACCGTGTTCTGGGCGCCGCGCCCGGTGATCGTCAGATCGTCGTTGATCGGGATCTCGCTGCCCGCCAGCACGATGGTCTGCCGATCCAGCGACGGATCAAATGTGATTTCCTGATGGCCAATGACGCGGTTGGCGAGATTCACCGCTTCGCGCAGCGTCATGCCGTTGGTCGGATCAAGGTCGTCGGTGTCGCCCAGCGTGTCGACGACCAGCCGCGGAGCGTAACCGACGAGTTGCACGGCGTTGACCGGCGCTCGGAACACGTTGGGCGTGGCGTCGATCGATAACGAACTGCCGCTGAGCCCGCGAAAGACAATGTAGTTGCCGGCGTCGCCCGGATTGACCGCTTCGACGAACGTGCCGCCGCCCGCGGTGATCGGCCAGTTGGCGTCGTCGACCACCGGCCCGGCCGTTTGGATTTGATGACCATCGTCGGCCGTGTACAGTCCGCTGCGCGAGCCATTGCCGACGTCGCCGTCGATGTAGACGTAGGCGTCGTACGACGAGTACGGAATCTCGTCGATCGTGACCGTCGTCGTGCTGGTGGTAGACGTGTCGAGATAACCCTTCATCAGTTCGGCATTGTTGTCGGCCGGAACGCTCGGGTTGATGCGAAACGTGTTGTTGGCGGCCCAACTCACGTCGGCGGTCGTGACGATGCCTTGGTCGTCGAGTAGATCCTGTTGCGATCCCGTCTCGGCTCCGCCCGTGCTGGCCGTGCCGTTATCCGCGACGTTGTTCCAGTGGTCTTGCGGCGTGATCCCCGCGATGCCCGTCACCGCCGACCCGGCCGAGCCCGCGCCACCGCCGACGAAGTTGACGCCGATCGCGTCGATCGTTCCTTCCGCCGCGCCAAGGTCGACGCCCGCGTCGTCTCGCTGAAAACCACGCTGATCGTTGAACGCTCCGCCCGGCTGTCCCGCATCGAGCGCGGGGCTGTCGTCGCCCAGCACATGCACGGGCGTCGTCCCGCCGTAAACGCCCAGCGGTCCCAGGTCGGCGTCTTCCGCGTCTAGATCACCCACTTGATTCAATCCGCCGCTGGCGTCGTCGCTCAGGTTGTAGCCCAGCGAAACGACTTCCGCCCCCGTGCCGCCGTTGTTGACGTTGACGATATTATTCGAGCCGTCGTTGTCCGCGAAGATCGTGTTCATGTACTCCGCAGTCGCGCCGACCGCGCCGTTGAACGAACCGTTTCTCAATCCCGACCCGAACGGGCCCGTATTATTGGCGATCGTGCTGTTGATCAGCGTGAGGTGGCTGGTCGCGTTGGTTCCCGTGGCGGAATGTTGGATACCGCCGGCGGCCGTCATCGCCGTATTACCGCTGACCGTCACGTTCGTTAATGAAGCGGTGACGTTTTGCAAATCCACGCCGCCGCCGAGGATGGCTTGGTTATTGATGATCGCCGAATCGCTAATGTTCAACGTCCCAAACGCTGCGGACAACCCGCCGCCCTGTTCCGCGTCGGTGATTGCCTGGCTATCGCGAATGACACTTCGGCGAATGTCAAGCGTATCATCGATATCCGCGAAAAAGATCGCCCCGCCGAACCCTGGCGACACGCCCGCTCCGTTTCCATCGGCGATGGTCAGACCATCGATCGTGTATTCGTTAGCTTCCGCGCCGCCGAAATTAAACACGCGCGTCGCATTGCCGCCGCTGATCGTCAGTTGATCGGCGCCGGGGCCGTTAATGGATACCGACGCGGAGACATCGATCTCGCTGGTGACCGTAATGGTTGAACCAGCCGGCAAATCAAAGTTAATCGTATCGCTCTGACCGTTGCCGTTGGCATCCAGAACCGCCTGCCGCAAACTGCCGGCGCCGCTGTCGTTGGTATTGGTGACAGTGAACGAGGCCAGCAATTGTCGTGATTCGAGGGACTCAAGCATCAATCGCCGGTTACGGCGCTGGCGGGTACGTCTGGGGGCGGACGGCATAAATCGGATCCTATTCGCTGATGATTCGTCGAGAGATGTTCCCATCGTACACTAACCGGCACACCGCCGCTATCAATTTGCCACGTGCCCGACCCCGGCATGCCGTATTGCGTTCCCGTGATACAGTCATTACAACGTCACCCAATCAGCGTTCGCGATCACCGTCCACGTCCGACTTCACTTTCCCGCCGTCAGAGTCGTGATGTACCGAGCGGAGGGCAGTGTGGTGGCGAAGAACGAAGCGCCAAAGCATCTCGCAAGAGCCCTCCCCGCGGCTGAGACAGCGACGGTCCCGCGCGAGGCAAGGGTTGGCAACGTCAGCGTTCACCGTGTGTTCCAAAATCTCGCAGGGTGGGTTAAGTCGTCGCGTTTAGTTCGTTGCGGAGTTCGAAAGTTAAGTCGTTGAGAATGTCTTCGTTGACGAGCGGGGCGTCACGGAGCACGAAGGCAAGGCGACCACCGTTCACTGAATTCGGCACCGAAGATGGCGCCGCCGTTTGCTGCCGAGTTGCCGCGCAGGGTGCTGCCACTGATCGTGAGTGTGCCGATGGCCTGGGAGCTAATGGCGCCGCCACTACCAGTAGCATGATTGCCGCCGATCAACGTCATACCGGCGAGCGTGACGTTGCCGGCCGTGTCGGTGATATTAAATATCCGCGAGTTGTTTTGACCGTCGAGCGTCAAGAGGTCGGCCCCCGGGCCGGTGATGGTCAACGGATCGGTGATTTCCAGTTGCTGTCCGACGTTGATCGTCTGTTGTCCGGCCGGCAAATTGAAGCTGATTTGGTCGGCTCCAGGGAAATCGTTTGCCAGATTGATCGCCTCGCGAAGCGTCATGCCATCCGTGTGATCAAAAACGCCCGTGTCCGCCGTGTTGTCCACCACCAACGGCGGCAGCGAAGCCAATCGAATCGCCACACCCGCCAGCACGACCGCATCGCCGCCGTTCAAGGCCACTTCGATTTCAATGTTGTCGGCAATCGTGTCCGTATCAACGTTCGTATTTGTCGAATCAAAGGGCGTTACGATTTTCGCATAGTTCGCCAGCGGCTGCGTGCTGCTGCCGACGGAATCGTTCACCCACAACGTACCGGCGTTTCCATTGGGTGCCTGATTGAAAATGATGGAACCACCCACCCCCTTGATGCGTCACATTATCCGTTCTAGTCAGTGACTTCCAGCCTGTTTGACCCAGAGCCGTAGGCGACGGCGCGTGGGGCCAGTTTCAATGAGTGGGGGGCCAATGCTGGACGCGCACGCCTGCGGCTGAGCGGTTAAACAGGCTGGCGGCGCGTGGGGCCAGTTGTAATGGGTGGGGGCCAATGCTGGACGCGCACGCCTGCGGCTGAGCGGTTAAACAAAAGACGTGTCGTAGTTGAGGTTGGGTTGCGGTGGGATTTGGGTTCGCCGACAATGACGGCATGGTTCATGGGTATCATGTCATCCTGCCCGCTTATGGCTTCTGGCTGCCAAACGATCCACGCGGTTCCTGCTCCGATTTCGTGGGACGCTGGGAGCTGGTCCGCTTCGGACGTGCTCGACGCACCGACCAGCGAGACGCCCGCTGGCCGAACTGACCGACGATGAACGGCGGTTGCGTGACGAGGCGCGTGCGACGTTGAAATACCCGCCGGTGACGTTCAATGGCATGCAGGCGCGCGCGGTGGGAACCGGGTTCGGAAAGCAGCGCCGGACCAGTCGCTATACGATCTGGGCTTGTTCGATTCTGCCTGAACACTGTCATCTGGTGATTGCCCGCCATACCTACTCGGCAGAGAAGATGGTCAACCTGCTAAAAGGCGCTTCGACGCGACAGATTCTCTCCGAAGGCCGGCATCCCCTGGCCGCGTTCGCCAAACCGGACGAACGCCCTCCACGGATGTGGTCGGAACGTCAGTGGATCGAGTACCTGGATAGTGACGAAGCTATTGAAAATGCCATCCGTTATGTCGAGGAAAATCCGCTGCGCGAAGGCAAGCCAATGCAGCGCTGGTCGTTCGTGACAGCGTTCGCGGGGTTGGACACCGGGCACGTCGTATACCACGACTAGACGCGCCGGTTTGGGAGCCGAAGCTGGACGCGCGCCAGACTGTTTAACCCAGAGCCGCAGGCGACGGCGTTTGGGAGGTGTAGTGTCGCTGGGCTGGAGATCCAGGGTCGGACGCGCGCACGCCTGCGGGATCGGA
>CALBSZ010000373.1 GCA_937967665.1 uncultured Planctomycetaceae bacterium | reverse complement strand
TGCTGGTACGGACCGACGTGGCGCGTTCCGAACCGGCCGCTTCAAAACTGCGGAAGTCATGCGTGCCCAGCAGGGCGCTGGCCGCCTGCTGCATCGCCGCCACGTCCAGCTGCTGCCGGACATGCCACGCATACGCGCGGCGAAAGACGTCCGGGATCGGCGCGTCGTTGAGGACATAGCGATAGCGCTTTCGGACGGCGTCACGAATGGCGTGAAACCCCTCGCGCGCTTCCTCCACGCGCAGCACGCGAATGTCACTCGGCAAGTTGGCGTTCAGCGCTCGCAGCAAGACGTCGCAGGCCAGCGCGGTAGTCGACGAAAAACTGACAACCTGCGCCAGGGCGTGAACGCCGGCATCAGTGCGGCCGCTGGCCGTCATCCGTGTGCTTTCGCCTGTGACCGAGTGCAAGGCGTGTTCCAGGCGGGCCTGCACGGTGTCGGCATTGCTTTGGACTTGCCATCCGGCGTACGCGGTTCCATCGTAGGACAAAGTCAGTTTGAAGAACCGCATGGCAATCGGGCGACCGGAGATTACGTCACTCTCCCCTCGGGAGAGTCGCGATGAACGAGCGGCGAGGGCAATCCGGCATGAACCAGGAGCGACAAGCCTCTTTGGAAACAAGACCCTCCCCGGCCGCGACCGCGTTCGACCCTTCCGCGCGGGCGGGTGAAACAACGCAACGCTGGATCGACAGGCAAGCCTGAATTGCGCAAGCTATCCATGCACTCACTCCTTGGCCAGATCTTATACTGCGGCCTGGCTGTTCACCAGTAATTCAGCAATCTGGACGGCGTTCGTGGCCGCGCCTTTGCGGAGGTTATCGCTCACACACCAGAAGGCCAAACCGTTGTCGCACGACAAGTCCTTGCGGATGCGCCCGATGAAGACGTCGTCCTTGCCGTCGCCGTTCACGGGCATGGGATACTTCCCGTTCGGCAGATCGTCCAGCAAGGTGATGCCGGCGGCCGCGCGAAACAGTTCCCGCGCTTCATCGACCGAGATCGCTTTTTCGGTCTCCACCAGAATGCTTTCACTGTGGCAATTCGCAACGGGAACGCGCACGCACATCGGGCAGACACGGATGGAATCGTCGCCGAAGATCTTGTGCGTTTCCCACACCATCTTCATTTCTTCCGACGTGTAACCTTCGTGCTTGAGGCTGCCAATCTGCGGGATCAAGTTAAAGGCAATCGGATGGGCGAACGTTTCGTACTTGTAGTCCTCCCCCGCCAGCGCCGCGCGGCTTCCCTCCTGCAGATCTTTCTGACCGACGACGCCCGCGCCGCTCGTCGCCTGATACGTGCTGACCACCACACGTCGAATCCGGCCAGCGTCATGCAGGGGCTTCATCGCCACCACCATCTGGGTCGTCGAGCAGTTGGGGCTGGAGATGATACCTTGATGATGGAAAGCGTCTTGCGGATTCACTTCCGGAACCACCAGTGGGACTTTGGGATCCATACGCCAGTAGCCGCTTTCGTCGACCACCACCGCACCGCGTTCCACCGCGCCGGGGCAAAAGTCCCGCGCCACGTCGTCGGGCGTGCTGGCAATCACCAGGTCCACGCCTTCGAAGGCTTCCGGGCATAGCTCCTGCACCACGTGGGACTCGCCTTTGAACTTGATCGCCGTGCCGGCAGAACGTTTGGAAGCCAGGAACTTTATCGTCTTGTACGGGAATTCACGCTCGACCAACATCTGCCTGACGAGATTGCCGACCGCTCCCGTCGCACCTACCAAAGCCAAATTTTCGTACACGAACGAGTCCTCCGAGTAAAGTCAGATGCGCGACATGCCCACGCGCGCCGCAAGGTCGTTATTGTAGCTTGAAGAGATGCTTGGGGGAAATGGGCCTCTCGTTCCCGGAGCCGCACTTTCAAGCGGTGGTCCATACCAGTAAAACAGGGAATGCGCGGTTAACGTTTGTGAACTCTGATGATTGGCTAGCGACCGATGAAAAACGAACCCGGGCCCGACGCCAGGCGGGATGTACGCATGCGAGGATTTGTGCGGCGGACCACCGTGGAAGATTCACTCGCCTGGCTGGATGCGCAGCGGCGTACGCTGGACAGCGAGGTCGTTCCCCTGTCCGCGGCCGCCGGACGCGTGCTGGCGCGCGATATCGACAGCAAGTACAATGTCCCGGCATTCCAGCGCGCGATGATGGATGGCTGTGCCGTCGTCGCTTCGGACACACAGGGCGCTTCCGCTTACAACCCGCTGCCGTTGAAACTTCGCGGCGAGGTGATGCCCGGACGGCAGCCGGATGTTGCCGTGACAAGTGGCGCTGCCGTGCGTATCATGACCGGCGCACCGATGCCGGCCGGCGCGGACGCCGTCCTGCCGGCAGAGAAGATCGACTGGCAAGACGATGTTGTCTACTGTCACGATGAAGTGCCTCCCGGAAAGAATGTCGGTCGGGTCGGCGAGGACATTGCGCAGCAGGCGACAGTGCTGCGTGCGGGGCGGCGACTACGACCGCAGGATATCGGCGTGCTGTCGTCGATCGGCGTCGGCGAATTGGACGTCGTTCGGAAGCCGCGTGTTCGCATCGTGGTGACCGGCAATGAACTCTTGCCACCCGGATCGGCGCCCGAGATGTTTCGCATTGTCGATGCAAACAGCCCGATGCTTGCCGCGCTGATTGCCCGCGACGGTGGCCTGCCTATCAATCCGGGAATCGTTCCCGACGACGAAGATGCGGTGATGGCGGCGATGCAGGACGACGCGGACCTTGTGCTGGTATCGGGCGGATCGAGCGTCGGGAAAGAAGACTACGCCCCTGCCCTGCTCGCCCGTCACGGCGAACTGGCCATTCACGGAATCGCCATGCGTCCGTCCAGCCCGACGGGCCTGGGCAAACTGGACGGTCGCCTGGTATTCCTGCTCCCCGGCAACCCGGTGTCGTGCCTGTGCGCGTACGACTTCTTCGCCGGCCGCGCGATTCGCGCCTGCGGAGGACGTACAGCCGATTGGCCGTACCGCCCCCGGCTGTTGCCGCTCACCAGAAAACTGGTCTCCACCGTGGGACGCGTCGACTACGCGCGGGTGAAGTGTCACGGCGATGCGGTCGAACCCTTGGCGATCAGCGGTGCTTCGATGTTGAGTTCCACCACGCGCGCCGACGGCTTTGTCATTGTGCCTCAGGACAGCGAAGGCTACCCCGCGGAATCCCAAGTCCTGGTTCATCTTTACGACTGAGGGGGATTGTTCATGTCGATTGCGCGGACCTTTTGCGGCTGGAACCGACCGCTTGTTGAGCTGGCCGTCGCATACCTGGTGGACCGCTTTGCCGGTGAGGCACTGCTGGATCTCGACCGCGTCGTCCTGGTCGTTCCGGGTAGTCGAGCCGGACGACGTGTGATGGAATTGCTGGCGGAAGCGGCGGAGCAGAAGTCGTTGATCCTGTTTCCGCCACACGTGCAGACCATTGGTTCCCTGCCGGAATTGCTGTATGAATCGAAACGCCCTTTTGCCAGCGAGCTGACACAGCAACTGGCGTGGGCCGAGGCGTTGAAGAGCCTTAACCCGGAGAGCGTGCGGCAGTTTATTTCACAGCGACCGGCCGACAACGACCCGCTCGGCTGGCTCGACCTGGGGCGGCTCTTGTGGCGCCAGCATCGCGAGTTGGCAGCCGATGGCCACGATTTTTCCGACGTCGTGGAGATCGGCAAGCAGCTGGACGACTTCGAAGAATACGCGCGCTGGCGATTCCTCAGAACCGTGCAGGAAAAATACCTGGCCTCGCTGGATGCGCTGGAGTTGTGGGACGTACAGTCCGCCCGACTGCATGCGATTGAGCATCAGGAGTGCCGGACCGACAAGCAGATCATCTTGCTTGGTACCGTGGATATGAATCGCACCACCCGCTTGATGTTGCGACAAGTCCGCGATCACGTCACAGCGATCGTCGGCGCGCCCGAGGATCAGGAACAACGGTTTGACGACTTTGGCTGCCTGATCCCGGAAGCGTGGGCGTCCGCGCGCGTGCCGCTCGCTACCGCGCAGGTCCGCGTTTGCGACGGTCCCGCGGATCAAGCCTATGCGGTGGTGGACGAGATCGCCGGGTACAACGGTCAGTACCGTGCGGATGAAATCCGTGTCGGTGTTCCCGACGAACGCCTGGTGCCTCAAATCGAACGCCAGTTGCTGCAATACGGCATCCGCAGCAGGCCGGCTGTCGGCAAGCTGGTCGCCGAAACGAAACCCTATCAATTCCTGGATGTCGCGGGACGTTTCATTTCCGCCAGGCGCTATCACGCATTCGCCTCCCTGGTGCGCCACCCCGACGTGCACGCTTGGAGCTTGCGATTGGGGCTGCCGAGCGACTGGCTCACCGAATTGGACGAGTACTACAACGAGCATCTGCAACCCGTCGTCGGTACCTGGCTGGGGCAATCGCGGCGGAGTTCCGATCTGGAAAAGCTGGACGCGGCGCTGAGCGCCTTGTTCGGGCCGCTGATTGGTCCGGCTCGCCCCTTGTGCGAATGGGCGGATCCGATTGCCGCGATGCTGTTGGAGTTTTATGGCGAACAGGAAGCGAATCGCGAGGAACTGGCCGATCACTACACACTGAACGCCGCCAAGCGCATTCGCGACGCGCTGGTGAAGTTGCGCGAGTTGCCTCGAAAACTGGCTCCGCATGCGACGGCCTCGGCGGCGATCAAGCTGGTGTGTGAACAGTTGCAGCGGGTTTCTATCGCGCCGCCGGCCGAAATGGGTGCGGTCGAGTTATTGGGTTGGTTGGAGTTGCCGCTGGACGACACGCCCGCTTTGGTTTTGACGTCGTTCAATGAAGGCTTCCTGCCAACGTCACTGAACTCGGACCTGTTCCTGCCAAACAGTTTGCGGCAGCGACTGGGACTGGTCGACAACGCTCGGCGTTTCGCCCGCGATGCCTACGCGCTGAATGTGCTGGCAGCCTCGCGACGCGAGCTTACAGTGATCATTGGTCGGCGCGATACGGAAGGAAATACGCTGGTGCCAAGCCGGTTGGCCTTCGCCGTGGCCGAGGACCAGATTCCGCAGCGTGTGGTAAAGCTTTTCGGAACGCCCGAGTCCACCGCCGACTTCCCTTCTGTGTTGGGCGGCGGCAAGGTGCCGGAACGTTCGGCGTTCGTCCTCAAGAAGCCCCCTCCCCTGCCGCAGCCGCTGCAGTCGCTGAGCGTCACAGCATTTCGAGACTACTTGATCTGTCCGTATCGGTTTTATTTACGGCATGTGCTGGGATTGGAAGCGTTGGATGACGAAGCGGAAGAACTCAGCGCCCAGGCATTCGGCAACTTCATGCACGACGTGCTGAAGGCCTTCGGTCTGAGCCCCGTCAAGGACTCGGCCGATGCCGACGAGATCTGGGAGTTCCTGGATGCCCAAGCGACGGCCGAAGCGGAATCGCGGTTGGGCAAGTTGCATTTACCCGCAACCGACGTGCAACTCAGGCAGATCCAGCAGCGTTTGCGCGCGTTTGCCGATTGGCAAGCGGATTGGCGCCGGCAGGGCTGGCAGATCCGGCACGCCGAGGTCTCCCCGGGAAGCAAACAGCCGGTTCACTTGCACGTGTCGGCGGATCTGCACCTGCAGCTTCGCGGTCGCATCGACCGCATTGATCAGCATGAAGGCAGCGGCGAGTGGTCCGTGTTCGACTACAAGACCGGCGACGGAGCAAAAAAACCGAATGAATTGCATCGCAGCAGCGGGAAGTGGGTTGATCTGCAGCTGCCGCTCTACCGCCATCTGGTCGGTGCGCTGGACATCCATGAACCGTTGAGGCTGGGCTATATCTCGCTGCCCAAGGATACCCGGCAGGTGGGAGCCTACTTCGCCGATTGGACCGCGGACGATCTGGAGCACGCGGACCAGACCGCCTTGGAAGTGGCCGAAGCGGTCATGACCGGCGTGTTCTGGCCGCCGGTCATGCCGGCACCGCGAAACCGTCCCGAGTTTGGACCGATCTGCCAAGACGGCGTTTACGCACCACAATTCGAAGCCGCCGAGGCATCGCCATGAAACGTTTTCCCAACATTCTGATTCGCGCGTCGGCCGGCACGGGGAAGACGTTCCAACTGGCAAATCGATTCATCGGCCTGCTCCACGCCGGCGCCGCGCCGGACGAAATCCTGGCGTCGACCTTTACGAAAAAGGCGGCGGGCGAGATCCTGGACCGGGTCATGCTGCGTCTGGCGCTCGCTGCCAGCGACGATGCTTCGTGTGCGGATCTGGCGGGACATGTCGACGCTACGATCGATACGGCTCGCTGCCGGGAGCTCTTACAGATGCTCGTGCAAAACCTGCATCGACTGCGCATCTGCACGCTGGATAGTTTCTTCTCGCAACTCGCCGGCAGCTTCACGCTGGAACTCGGCCTGCCGGCCGGCTGGAACATCCTGGAAAGTATTCACGACGCTCAATTGCGTTCGCAAGCCATCGAAAGGATCCTGCAGGAAGACGAGCATGGCGAAGTCTATCGCCTGATGATGCTCATGACCAAGGGCGACACGAACCGTTCTGTCAGCAGCCTGATCCACTCCGCTGTCGACGCGATGTATGACTTGTACCTGGAAACCGAACCGGAAGCCTGGGAACAATTTCCGAAACTGCGTCCCCTCAGCGCGGAAAAACGGCAGGAATTGTTCGAGGCGTTTCGGACGATGGACGTCTCGGCGAAAAAGTCGCTAGCCAACGCGCACGCGAAGGCGATTGACGACGTGGAACGGGAGGATTGGGACAACTTCATTAAACGCGGTTTGGGGAAGCCGATCGCAGCCGGTGAAACGATCTTTAACAGGAAGCCGATTCCGGCGGACGTGTTTGAAGTCTATGCCGCGCTGTTGCAGCATGTCCGGGCTACGTTTATCGAAACACTCGCGCATCAAACCAAGGCCACGCGGGACCTGCTGCACCGCTTTGACGGAACCTACCGGCAACTCAAACACGAAGCGCGCGGATTGCGCTTCGCGGACGTCACGGCCAGGCTGGCGAAAGCGGCCATGACGGACGTCCAACAGCAACACTTTCGCCTGGACGCGCGGATCTCGCATTTGCTGCTTGACGAGTTTCAGGATACCTCGCTGGGCCAGTGGCAGGTGCTGCGGCCCTTCGCGGAACGCGTCACCAGCGCGGACGACAACGATGCCGCGCCAGACAGCGGCTGCGGGTCCTCGTTCTTCTGCGTCGGCGACGTCAAGCAGGCCATCTACGCGTGGCGTGGCGGGCGCGCGGAGATTTTCGATGCACTGGAAGGGCAGCTCAACGATCTTTCCAAGGAATCGCTTACCCAGAGTTATCGCAGTGCACCGCCGATCATTGACGCGGTGAACGAAGTGTTCACAAAAGTCACGCGGCATCCAAAGCTGGAAAAGCTGGAACCGGCGGTGAAGCAATGGTGCGACCGCTTCACAACCCATTCCACGGCCCGGCAAGAACTGCCCGGGTACGTGCGCCTGGTCACGGCGCCGGTTTGCGAAGATGGTCAGAAACAGCGCGACCTGAACCTGACTTTCGCGGCTGGACTGATTGCCGAACGTGTGCAGCAGGCGCCCGGTCGAAGCGTCGGCGTGCTGGCGCAAACGAATGGCCGCGTGGCGACGCTGATTTACGAACTTCGCCGTCTGGGCGTCGCGGCCAGCGAAGAGGGAGGCAGCCCGCTGAACGATTCCGCGGCGGTGCAGCTGATCCTGTCGCTGCTGAAGCTTGCCGATCACCCCGGCGACGGGATCGCTCGCTTTCACCTGGCCAGTTCCCCCTTCGGAAAGAGAGTCGGGCTGGCATCGCACGACGACGATACGGGGGCCGCCGAGCTGGCCGGCAAGGTACGTGATTCGCTGATCGCATTTGGCTACGGCCCGACGGTTTATGCATGGTCCGAAAAGCTGGCGCCGGAATGCGACGCACGCGATCGCCGGCGTCTGCAGCAGTTGGTGGAACTGGCCTATAACTTTCAGTCCATCGCGTCCCTGCGCACGCGAGATTTCCTCCGCTACGTGAAATCGGAACGAGTCGCGGATCCGACCACTGCCGACGTGCGCGTGATGACGATCCATAAAGCCAAGGGTTTGCAGTTCGATGTTGTCGTACTTCCCGATCTGGATGGAACCCTGGTCGGACAGCGCAAAGAGTTTGTTTGTGGCCAGTCCGATCCTGCGATGCCGATCGAACGCGTGTGCGTGCGGCGCAAGGCTGATATTCAGGCTCTGCTGCCCGACGATTTACGGGCGCTGTTTGACAACGATACACTGCTGGAGATGACCGAAGAAATGTGCGCGCTGTATGTGGCGCTCACGCGCGCCGTCCATTGCATGGACCTGGTAATTTCGCCTTCCGGCCAGCGCGAAAAGTCGCTCCATAAAACCTGGGCCGGGTTGCTGCGCGCCGCGTTGACCGACGGGGCTCCGACAGCACCGGAACAAGTGCTTTATGAAACAGGCGATCCCCAGTGGTATACCAGATTGACGCCACCTGCCTCGATTCCGGAACCGCAACCCGTGCGCCAAGTGCAACTCGCCGAAGGCCTGCCCACGACCGCGATCGAACAAACCAGTCCTTCACGTCTCGAGGGCGGTCGATTCATCAAGCTGCGAAATGTGCTGGAGACGAACAACACCGCAGCTTTGGCACGTGGCGATTTGTTTCACGCGTGGTTCGAGCAAATACAGTGGCTGGACGAAGGATTGCCGGAACGCGAATTGTTGCGAGAGGTCGCGCGCCGCCGCGCACCCGACTCCATCGACGTGGAACAGGAATTGGACACGTTTTATGCATCGCTGTCTGTCCGCGACGTGACCGATACGCTGCGAAGACGCTTTTACCAACCCGTTCGTAACACCAGCCTGGCCTCCGCCGTGCCGGCGGAATTTGCCGCGACTGACTTGGACCTGGCGGTTTATAACGAACGCAGCTTTGTTGTGCGCGACGGCCATCAATTGTTGTCGGGGTTCATTGATCGTCTGGTGCTGTTGCGGCACGACGGCCGGATCGTGGCTGCCGACGTCGTCGACTACAAGACAGACAAAGTCGATGCGGCAGACCCGCCACAGGTCGAACAGCGGGTGGAACATTATCGGCCGCAACTACAGGCCTATCGTCGCGCCGTGGCGAAAATGTGCCATCTGTCGACCACGCAGGTGTCAGCGCGCCTGCTATTCGTGTCCGCCGGAATCGTGCGAGTCATCAGCCCGTCGGTGGATGAATAATCCGGCATGGCTGGACAGCGACACCTTCGCGGATGTCCGCGAAAATACAGGCACGCAGCGCGAGCAAGTGTGTCCGGACGCAGGTTACCTACTTGCTTGCGCTTCGAGCTTGTATGATGTCGGAACCTGGAGTTGTCGGATTAAGGAATCGGCTGGCTGCTGCGGAGGTAGGTGAACAGGTCGCGAATCTCGGCGTCCGATAGCTTTTCCAGGAGTCCGTTTGGCATGAGCGACTGCTTGCTGGGCAGGATCTCTTCTATCTGCTCGCGCTGCAGCACGAGCGCGCCACCGCCGACGGGCCGGAAGGTAATCACGTCTTCGTTTCGCTGTTCGACAAACCCGGAAAGCACTCGGCCATCCGCGGTCAGAACGACGATGGTTTCGAAACCCTCCCGGATCTCGGCGCTGGGGTGAACAATCGCCAATAGCAGGCTATCCAGCTTGTTGCGCTGGTACGCGGTCAGGTCGGGTCCCAGATCGCCGCCGCTGTGAAACAGCTTGTGGCAGGCCGCGCAGTGTTTGGCAAACAACGCCTCGCCCCGCTTGGGATCGCCGAACGTTGTTTCAACCAGGTTCTTGACGCGCAGGATCTCCGCGTCCCAGACGGCGCGTTCGGTGGGCGTGGGGACCCCGAACCGTTTATCCAGCCGCTGCGTGAGCACGGGGTCCGCATGGCGGCGCATGGCCGCAACGGCATCGCCGGGAATCAGGTCAGGTTGCAGTCGCCCAGCGTCCACGGCGTCCAGCCAGGCATGGCACCACTTCGTGCGGCTGGTCAAGACACCGCGGGCGGCTTCCCGTTGCACGTCGTTAAACTTCAAGAATTGGTCGACCACCTCACGGCCAATGACATCGTCTGCATACGCACCCGCGGCGTGCAGCGCGGACAATCGAACCGCCTCTTCTCCCTCGCGAATCTGAAACAGGATTGCCGACAGGGCTGCAGGATGAGGTTGTTCGCCCAAGACTTCCAGCACGCGGATCTTTTCGTCGCGGCTTCCCGACTTCGAAGACAGCAGGCGGGTCGCTTCGGGCAAAGCCGATGCCTGGTCCAAACGCAAGCGCAGGGACAAGGGTGTGCGCGCGCTTTTCGAAAGCTGCTCGATCAAGTCATGGGGAATTCCGACCATCGCGCGACCGCGAAAGGCCTGTTCAAATCCAGCGATCATGCGCGACCGCAGCGACTCGTCTGTGGTCGACGCCAGCAGGCGAGCGCAAAGAGACAGCTGCTGCGTACTCCCTTCGCTGGCCAGACGCTGCATCACGAAAGCAGCGATGTCGCGGGCGACAAAGGGATTCTGAACGAACGCCTTGTTTGAGAATAAGGCCACCACTTCGGAGGGGCGCTGTTGAGAATGGACTTCAATGCCCCACCAGCAAAGCCATTGCAAGGCGCGGTCCTGTGGGACGTTGTCGCGCGACAAGAGCGCGCCGAGCATGTTCAACCCCGCGCGGTTATTCAATCGCCGCGCCGTGGCGGCCAGCTGACCGCAGACCTCCAAGTCCGTTTCGGCGCGGGCACACTGTTCCAGGGCGGATAGCTGCATGGTGGAAAGCTCCTGGCGATCGCCCGTCAGCCGAATAGCCCACTGGCGGACGTGCGGATTAGCATGCTCTAAACACGTATCGAGAACGGCTGCGTCCAGGGCGTCACAAAGGTGCAGGCACCAAAGCGATTCCAGCGCCGTTTGTCCTTTCTCATGCAACAGCGAACGCAATCGAGGGACAATGGTTCTGCGATTGGGATGTTCGGCGAGTACACGACGGGCGGTCTCGCGCCACCAGCGATTGCGATACTCCAGCATGTCTACCAGTTCGTCGGGCGTCGCCTGGCGGAGGTCAAACGGCGGCAGTGGCGCGGCATCGCGTGAACGGATCCGATAAATGCGGCCGTCCGTCTTGCTGATCCGTCCTTCATGATTGCGAAAATGGTTGACCTGCTGATCGTACCAGTCGCCCACGTAAATCGCGCCATCCGGCCCGAACTCGGGATAGACCGGCCGGCACCAGCGGTCTTCATTCGAAGTCAATAAATCGATGTACTGGCCGCGATACCGCAGCCCGTCGCGCTGGCGGGTGCTGGCGACCGTGACACCTTGAACCGGATTGGCGGCGACGATGGCACCGTCGTATCGATCGGGCAGCGCGGCCCCCTCGTAAACGATCAGGGAACACGACACGCGCTGGTAACCGGGATGGTCAATGGCGTCCAGGTAGCCGAACGCGTAGGGATTTGACAAGTCGCCATGCTTGCGAAAGTTCTTGCTGTAGTAAGCGCCGGGCAAGTAAAAGAAACCGGGCGAACCGCCGTTGGAACCGGCGAATAATCGCCCTTGCGCGTCGAATTCACAGCTCCAGATGTTGCCGCCTCCTTCGGCGAACACTTCGTAGCGACGTTGCACAGGATGGTACCGCCACATCATCTGGCCTACGCTGCGTGTCGGTTCGCCACCGCTGCCGGTAACCTTTACGGCCGACGTGACGGTCGAGCCGTGGCTGCCGTACAGCCAGCCGTCGGGGCCCCAGCAAAGTGCTGCGGCAACGGAATGCGAATCTTCGATCCCGAACCCTTCCAGGTGCACCTCCGGTTGGCGATCGGGAACATCGTCCCCGTCCTCGTCGGGATAGAACAGCAGGTAGGGAGGTGCCAGGACATAGACGCCGCCATGCCCTCGCGCGCAACTGGTCGCCAGGCTCAGGTTATCCAGGAATGTCTTGGTTGAATCAAACGTGCCATCGCCATCCGTGTCTTCGTGGATGGTGATCCGGGTCTGGCCGGCGACGTAGTCCGGGGCGCCGGGGGGAGGCGGGACCTTGTCGTACTGATTGCGCCAGAAGTGATCGCGGCTGACGATTCGCAGGCCGGCCGGTTCCGGATACTGTCGATATTGCACGACCCACAGACGGCCTCGTTCGTCGAAGTTCAGGAACGCCGGCTGCGCCATGACCGGTTCGGCCAACAGCAAGTCGACGGACAAGTCATCGGGATGCGACAGAGTGGCATACGATTCCGCGGGAGTCTGAGCAGGACTTTCCGTTTCCTTGCTGCGCGGATTCCATGCGGGGCCGGCCCCGACTTTGGGCGGCTTAATCAGCGACCAGGCGACGGCGTTTTTCAAGAGACGGCGAAACCAGGGCAGCTTCATTTCACCCGGGCCGCCGAGCGACGTATAAAAAACTTTCGCGCCGTTGCGGGTCAGCGTCCAGGCCACGGGGTTCAGGGTTTCAGGCTGGCCAGCAATCGACGCCTGCAGCAGCAAGGTTGCCTGCGGGTCCAGGTTTCGGCTCTTGTACAGATGCGACTCGACCGCCGTCCCGGCCGGCAATTGGATTCCCAGCAGGCACGGATGATTGGCGGACTCGCGGGCCACGCGAACCAGGGTTGTCGGTTTATCATCCTCGCCCGGTTTGTTGCCGTAGTGGTTCTGGTAATTCACGCCGAACACATCGCGATCGAATGAAGGCCAATCGGCATGCCCAGGCAGCTTGCGGTATCCCGCGGCGTCCTTGCCGGCAAACGCGTGCGACGACGTGCGAATCCCAATCACGGGCTTTCCCGCGGCGACCCATTCACGCAGCGCCGCCATGTCCGCGGCCAGGGGCAGGCGGCGCCGCACGCTCACGAAAAGAACATCCGCTTTGGCCAGTGCCGCTCGCAAACCAGGAAACGCGTGCACGTCGGCGGATTGACGATCGTTTGATTTGGCGAAAACGAAATCGCAATGGTAACCGGCCGGCTGCAGTTCACTGCGAGCGAACTCGGGCAACGTGACGTCCGTGTCGTACTCGGCTTCGCCAATCAAGAACAGGACGCGGCCGACTGGTTCCGCGGCGGTGATCGTGTTTGTCGTGGCGAAGACGGCCAGCAGGAAACCGACGAGGAACTTCATGGTACACCTGTTCGAATGGCGGCGGCGAATGGATCAAGCCAGTGCGCGAACAGACGACTTGCGTCGCCCAACACCGCGCGCGATTCGTTATCGTCCTGTGAATCGCCCGCCGGTCACGCAACCGCCGACCCATTTCCCGACCTGGACTCTCGTCTACATCGCGTTTCGCGTAAGTGTAGCGGTTTTTTCGCCAATTGACACGGTGATTTACAGCGCCGGAGACGCTACACGTCCGTGCGACTCGCACTAATGTACACGATTGTCACCGAATTGCAGCATGAGTCAAAACTGCACGTGAAAGGTCCGGTCGCGGCCGATCGGTTCGGGAGTCCAGCGGTAGGAGTGGGTACCGACGAGGTCCGCGGCGGTGAGGAAATAGCGGCCGATCTCGGCCAGATCGTTGATGTCCGCCGCCGCGCCACCACGCTGCGAGTTGCCGGACAGCACCAGGACGAAATAGTTCCCCTTATCGGGAACCCTCAACGAGAACTTGCCTTCCGCGTCGGTCCGGGCCACGTTCCCGCCCAGACCCTGTAACGCCTGCACCTCGGCCGACGTCACGTCAAGCGGTTCCGAACCGGGGCGAAAGGCTTCAATACCAAGCTTCTCGCCCTGGCCCGGTCGCGCGTCCCGCGGGACGACAACGACGATCGCGCCATCGTCCGGTTCGTTGGGGTTCTCGGCTTGCGCGAATGTAACCGTGCCGGAAATGACGCACGGGGTTGCGACGCGTTCACCGTTGCCGTCGGCAGAACCCCAGCCGACCAGAATCCCCAACGCGAAACAGGTGATCGCCACCACTCCTAACAAGCCACCCTGAACGTACAGCACGCTTCTGGATACGGCCAGCCGCTTGCGATCGACAGGTGCCGTCTCGCGCTGAGCCGCCTCGTACGCCGACTGTGCCGCGACACTTTCGCTGTCCTCGTAAACCCATTCCGTGTCGGCGTCGTAAACGGCGAATTGAGAAAACGATTCGTGATCCGCCGGTTGTTCTTCGTGCTGTTCGTGATGCCCAATATCTTCGGAATGCTCTTTTTGCTCGTGCTGTTGAGCTGCCGGTTGCGGGGCCGGAACATCTTCCGACGACGGCTGCTCAGCGCTCGGGATCGTGATAATCTGCGCGCATCGCGGGCACTTGACGCGTTTGCCCGATTTCTTCGAGCCAACACTCAACTTGGCGCTGCAATGTTCACACTGAAAACGGATGGGCATAAGAAACGGGATCCAGTCATCATGCCGGTCTGCGCGGCGGACCGACAACCATGGCAGCGAATGGGTTTGCAGGGGAAAAGAGTGGCCACCGTAAAACGGACGCGGGACTTAACGAACCACCACTATTCTAAGCTAACAGACGATGCCGACAGCTTCCAGACGCAAAGAGCCGACTACTCGTCGGTTTCCGAATCCTCGTTACGGTGACCAGGTCCGTTTAGCGCATTCAATCCTAATACTCCGACCAGCAGGATGGCGTCGATCAGGCCAATCATCAGGCACGCCGTGCCGAAACCAAAAAGAATTCTGCCGCCCGCGTGGTCACCCGTGGCGACGGAAAGTGCGTAGCCCGCCATCACGACGGCGAAGGCGACAACGATGACGGGTAACGCCAAAACGAGTGTCACGAGAAATGGGCGAGGGACCACGGAAGCTGCCTCTTTGTTTCTGAAAACGGGCCAGACCGGCACGCTAAGCGTGTTGAAAAATGCGAAATCTGCCATGACGCGAGCGTGCCGCGCGACGGCCGCCGATTTGACCTTTTGCGGACAACCCGGGCGACTCGAAAATGCAGGCGTGCGGTGTACCGGGAAATGGCTTCGCGTGCCAGGGCGGTAGGAAACCTGCCTCAATGCAGTTAACCCACCTTCACCATTTTTACAGATTACGGCAAAGAATGTCAATTGTCGGCAGGCGGTCCTATTTGTTGGCCGCGGACGGGCGAAATGGATAGAATTGTCGCGATTCCGGGTACTTGTCGCGATTCCGGGTACAAAGAACGCGGAAGCGAGGTGACAATGGAATTGGGCAAGGTGCTGACGCCTTGTTTTCTCAGAGGAATCTCATGCCTGTGTCAAACGTCTTCCGCTGCTTCCTGGTCTGCTTGTGTCTGGTCTCGCTGACGGCCCGTGCCGAAGTGATCACGCTGAAGAACGGCATGCGTTATGAGGGCCGTGCCGGCGAGATCGCTTCGCTGGGTGCCGACCCCGCGCGGGGGAGCGGTGCCGGGCAGCTGAAAGTGAAGCAAATCGTGTTCTTGGACGACGGTTTGCGCCGCTCGTTTTTCTCGAGCATTCAAGTGCAGGCCATTGGTCCAGGGATCGGCGAATCAAACGTCAGCATTCAAATTCCCCAGCGGGCTTGTGTCTCGGGCCGGCGGGTCGGCGGCATTGGGCCGATCATCAAGATCACTCCTTTCGACGACTGGGGGCGGCGGACGTTTTCGATGAGCACCGCGCGAGGCCGCGTGGACGTCATCCAGGCGATGACGGAGGTCACGCCGATCTACACGAAACTGGAAGGGATGCTGGTGTCAAACTGTTTTGTGTGGGACATGCGGATCGCGACCAGTTCCATCCCGCGTGAAACACTCAGTCGCGTCCTGAAGAAAGCCATCGACCCGCAGAATCCCACGCAGCGATTGGACATCGTGCGGCTTTACATTCAGTCCGAACGATACGAAGACGCACGAGCGGAAATGAAAGAAATGCTGGCTGATTTTGAAGGTTTGACCAACCTGCAGAAACAGCTCGCGGCCATGACACAACTCAGCTCCCAGCGTCTCATCAAGGAAGTGGAGATTCGCCGCGCGGCGGGGCAGGATGTCCTGGCCTTCAACATATTGAATCAGTTTCCCGATGAAGGCGTGGCGGGCGCGACGCTGATTCAGGTGCGCGACGAGTTGGCCAAGTACGACAAGATTCAGAATCACGGCAAGCAGGTGCTGGAATTGTTATCGGAGCATCTGGCGGCGCTGGACGACGCGACGACGCGGGCTGCGCTGCAACCGGTCCACGAAGAGATCAAGCGTCGCCTGAATATCCACACGCTGGACCGGTTTGCAGATTACCTGCGGCTGTCGGAAGACGAGGAATTGAAAGCGGATCAACTCGTCGCGCTGGCGGTGAGTGGTTGGCTGCTGGGTAGTGGCGCGGGCGAGGACAACCTGGCGGTGGCGATGTCTCTGGTGCAAGTCCGCGACAAAGTCCGTGAATACTTGAATACGACGACCGAGGTGCAGCGGGAAAGGATCCTGGCCGATTTGGAGAGCCTGGAAGGAAGTACGCCGGACTACCTGGCCAAGTTAGTTGCTCAAATGGAGCCGCCGGTGGCGACCGAGCAGCAAGAGTCGGAAATCCCCGGCCTGTTGAAGCTCACGACCAAGGGACTGCCCGCACAACCCGAAATGGATTACTACGTTCAGCTTCCTCCTGAGTATGATCCATTTCGCCGTTACCCCTGCGTCGTGACACTCAACGGTTCCGCGGTCACGGCCCTTCAGCAAATTGACTGGTGGGCCGGCGATTTCAATGCGGAACGGGAAATGCGTTTGGGACAGGCCACGCGGCGCGGTTACATCGTTGTCGCGCCGGTCTGGACAGAGCCGTACCAGCTGCACTACGGCTACACGGCGCGCGAACACGCGGCGGTTTTGAACAGCTTGCGGGATGCCTGCAAGCGTTTTTCGATTGATACAGATCGCGTGTTCCTGAGCGGTCATTCGATGGGGGGCGACGCCGCCTGGGATATTGCCCTGTCTCATCCCGACTTGTGGGCCGGTGTCATTCCCATCGTTGCAAATCACGACAAGTACATTCCGCGCTACTGGGAGAACGGCCGCGATGTGCCCATGTACTTCGTGGGCGGTCAGCTGGATGGCGATTGGATGCCAAAGAATGGTCCCGAGTTGGACAGGTATCTGACGAAGCATACTTTCGATTGCACCGTGGTCGAGTATCAAGGGCGCGGGCACGAGCATTTCCAGGACGAAATCCAGCGGATATTTGAATGGATGGACGTCCATCGCCGCGACTTTTTCAAGAAGGAATTCCTGACGATGTCCATGCGGACTTGGGATAACTTTTTCTGGTGCGTGGAACTCGACGAGTTCCCGGAACGCTCCATCGTCCCCCCTGCCCTCTGGCCTCCTGATCGAGGTGTTCGCCCCGCCATGACCGAATGCCGGGTGTTGGAAACTAACGGAATTACGGTCCAGTCGGCGGCCGCGGACGTTACAGTCTGGCTGTCTCCCGAGATCGTTGACTTCAATCAACGCATCAGTATCAATGTCAATCGGCGCGGGCGAACCTACGATATTCAACCGAGTACCCGGACGCTGCTGGAAGACGTCCGTACCCGCGGCGATCGCCAGCATCCCTTCTGGGCCAAGGTCAGCGGCGGTTAAAGGCTGGCTCACGGCCCGCGTCGCCCGGCTGGCACACCGCGGGCCGGTGGTGTCAAAATCGTTGTGGTTGAATTCGAGCACGCATGCTACGCTCTTGGTACGGTGGACCAAAGCCTTGTCCTGGTACGCGATCTTCGTAAAGTGTGTTGATCGGGTTGTTGACGTCACCCGTGGTCGTGGAGCTATCCCCTGTTTCGAATAGGTTCGAGTGGTTTTCGTGGTTCGTCCCAAGACGGTATCGCTACACATTGCTGAACTCGATTGTGCCGAAGAAGTGGTCGTGCTGCGGCGTGCGCTGGACCAGCAAGCGGGTGTGGAGCGGATCGACTTCGACGTACTCAACGCGCGGATGAACGTCACGTTTGACGAGCGGGAATTGTCGCTTAGCGAGATCCTCAATCGGATTCGCAAAACAGGTATGACGGCGCAGACGTGGAGTGCGCATGTCGACCGACAGCACCGCGACGGGATTCCCGGCCATCGCGTGAATGCTCGTTTCTGGTTGACGCTGGCCGCCGGGCTGTGCATCGCGGCGGCATTTGTGATTCACGTTGTCCAGAGCGGCAGCTTCACGGCGGCCTTGGGGCACCACCTGGACCTGGAAGGGAGTGCTCCGCCGTGGCTGTCGAAGGCGCTCTACGCCCTGGCGATCATCGTCGGCCTGTGGTTCGTCTTGCCCAGGGCCTGGAAGTCGATTGCAAGATTCCGCGCCGACATGAATGTACTCATGAGCGTGGCCGTGGGCGGCGCGATCCTGCTCGACCACTGGCTGGAAGCGGCCATAGTGACGCTGTTGTTTTCCGTCGCGCTGCTGCTGGAAAGCTGGAGCGTCCGCCGGGCGCGGCGGGCGATCGAGTCGCTGTTGGATGTGACTCCGAAGACGGCGCATCGCGTTTGCGAGACGCACGGTGATGACCACGACGTGCCGGTGGACGATGTCCAGGTTCGCTCACGGATTCGCGTTTTCCCCGGCGAAAAGATCCCGCTGGACGGTGTCATTGTCGCCGGTGTGTCGGCGGTTGATCAGGCCGCCATCACGGGCGAATCGATCCCGGTCGATAAGGTTGTTGGAGCAACCGTGTACGCCGGGACGATTAATGGCGAGGGTACCCTGACAGTCGAAGTGACGCGTCCCGTGAACGATACGACCTTGGCGCGGATCATTCACATGGTCGAACAGGCGCGCAGCCGGCAAGCCGATGCGGAGCGCTGGGTGGAGCGTTTTGCCCGCTATTACACCCCCGCGGTAATGTCCCTCTCAGTACTTATCTTCGTCGTACCGACGCTGTTGTTCCAGGGCGATGTGAGTCGCTGGGCGTACAACGCGCTGGTGCTGCTGGTGATCGCCTGCCCGTGCGCGCTGGTGATTTCGACGCCGGTCAGCGTCGTGGCTGGTCTGACTTCGGCGGCCCGCGAAGGGATCATCATCAAGGGAGGCCGCTTTCTGGAAATGATTGGCCGAGTCAAGTCGATTGCGGTCGACAAAACGGGCACGATCACTCGTGGGCAGCCGGCCGTGCAGTCCATTATTCCCGCTCGGGGAGATGAAAACCAGTTGCTGCAAATCGCGGCTGCATTGGAAATTCAAAATACGCATCCCATCGCGCGCGCAATCGTGGCTGCCGCCAGGAACGCCGGCCTGGAAATCCCGCGGATTCAGGACTACCAGGCGGTGACCAGTTGCGGGGCGACGGGGACGGTCGACGGCCGCGAGCGCTGGATCGGGAATCGCGAATTAGCGATACAAAAATGCGGCGAGTCTCCCGATGGGCCACAAGTCGACGAGTTGCAAGCGGCGGGACAGACCGTGGTCTTTGTCGGCACGGCGGAATCGTGTGAAGGAGTCATTGGCGTCGCCGACCAGATTCGCGAGGAAGCAACCGAGACGATTCGCGGTTTGAAGGAAATCGGCGTGACGCATGTCCGCATGCTGACGGGTGACCATACGGGTGCGGCGGAACACATTGCGAGGCAAGCTGGCGTGGATTCGTTTGCGGCGGAATTGCTTCCCGACGGTAAAGTGGCCGCGGTCGAAGAAATGCGGCGGCAGCATGCATCCGTCGCGATGATCGGGGACGGGGTGAACGACAGTCCGGCTTTGGCCGCGGCGGATGTCGGGATTGCGTTGGGAGCCATTGCCAGCGACGCGGCGATTGAATCAGCAGACATCGCCTGCCTGGCCGACGACCTCGGAAAACTGCCGTGGCTCTGGCGTCATTCGCGCCGCACCCTGGCGATCATTCGCGAGAACGTGGTCTTTGCGATCGGCGTAAAACTACTGTTTGTTGTTCTTGCCGGACTTGGAATGGCGACCCTTTGGATGGCCATCGCAGCGGACACGGGAGCGTCGCTGCTGGTCATCTTCAATGCCCTGCGATTGCTGAAAAAGTGAGCGGAAAGCACTCCCGTGTTTCGTCTATTTAACAACAAGTTCAAGAAGTCAAACACAAAACTTCATCAAATCGGTCTAATCGTGATCGGCCCGCGTGCTACAATTACGATAGAGAGCAGGGAGTGCCCGTTTGTCGCCGAACTGGCGGCGCGAGCGTACGGCCAGCGACTTTTCAAAACGTCCCATCCAACACCATGTTTTTCATTCGCAGCTCGGAATTTGCCTCGACGTTGCACCAAACGACGAAAATCGCTCTATCCCGCCAAGGGAGAAGTGTGTACGTTTTGAGCTGCCGGGAGAGGGGTCCATGTCAGAAGTGTCCACCGCATCCGCGACGAATATCTATGTTCTCGACACCAATGTAATCCTTCACGACGCCAACTGCATCAGAAACTTCGAACACCACGACATTGTCATCCCGATTACGGTCCTTGAAGAACTGGATCGCTTCAAGAAAGGCCACGATGACATCCATTTCCAGTCCCGCGAATTCCTCCGCAAGCTAGATGAACTGACAGGCGATCTGCTCTCTCCCGAAGGCGCTGTGCTGGGAGAAGGACTCGGCACGATCCGAGTCATCCTGGGAAAGAAATTCGACGATCGCGTTTCGAACGCCTTCTTCCGCGATACGGAAGACCATCGCATTCTGAATGCCGCCCTCCTGCTCCAACGCCAGAACCGGGAACAGCAGGTGATTCTGGTATCCAAGGATACGAATCTGCGCATGAAGGCCAAAGCGCTCGGCCTCACGTCGCAGGGTTACATGATCGACGAGGTGGCCAGTACCGATAAACTGTACACGGGGCGACGCGTCATCGAGAACTTGCCCAGCGAACTCATCGATCTGTTTTACGCCAACGGCGGCGAGTGTTCGATCCATGACGTTCCGATGGTGGATCAGCGGATCGCGAATGAAAACTTCGTGATGCGGGACGGATCCAAATCGGTACTGGCCACGTACCGTGAAGGAGACAAGACATTCCACCGCGTCGAAAAGTCCTCCGTTTACGGCATCAAGCCGCGCAACGCGGAACAGTCGTTTGCTCTGCGTGCGCTGTTGAACGACGACATCCGACTCGTCACGCTCGGCGGCAAAGCGGGTACGGGCAAGACACTGCTGGCCCTGGCCGCCGCGTTGGAATCCCGAACGCGTTATCGCCAGATCCTGCTGGCGCGCCCGATCGTGCCGTTGAGCAACCGTGACATCGGCTACCTGCCGGGCGACGTGAAAGAGAAGCTGGATCCATACATGCAACCGCTGTACGACAACCTTTCCGTCATTCGACATCAGTTCGATGATAAAGATCCTTCGCGCGAACGTATTCAACAAATGCTGGAACAGGAAAAGCTGGTGATCACGCCCCTGGCGTACATTCGCGGCCGCAGCCTGCAACGCATGTTCTTTATTGTGGACGAGGCACAGAACCGGACGCCGCACGAAGTCAAGACGATCATCACGCGGGCCGGCGAGGGAACAAAGATCGTCTTCACGGGTGATATTCGCCAGATTGATCACCCGTATCTGGAAGCACGGTCGAATGGCCTGAGCTACTTGATCAATCGCATGAAGGGACAGCCGATTTATGCCCACGTCACGTTGGAGAAGGGCGAACGATCCGAACTCGCCGACATCGCCAGTGAGCTGCTGTAGCATGAAATCGGTTTTATTCCTCTGTACCGGAAACTACTACCGTAGTCGTCTGGCCGAGATCCTGTTCAACCACCTGGCCCAGCAGTCCGAAATCCGCTGGCGCGCCTGCTCCCGGGGTCTCAGGATCACGGGTCGCAACGTCGGGCCGATTTCCCCGTTCACGCTCGACTACTGCCGGCAGCATGGGCTGGATCCCGGAGAAATCCGCCTGCCCCTGGACGTCGCCGAAGCGGATCTCGACGCCGCCGATCAGATCATCGCGCTCAAAGAAGCGGAACATCGCCCGTTGCTTCGCGATCGCTTTCCGGATTGGGAATCACGCGTTGAATTCTGGAACATCCACGACCTGGACTGCCAAACTCCCGACCAGGCGTTGCCTCTGCTGGCCGCCGCGGTCCGCGCGCTGGCCGACGCGCGACACACGGAGATATCGGCCGTATCAAGACCGGCGATGCCGGCAAACGATTGCCGCAGCCGATAGGTGCCCAGGGACGCGAGTTCCCGGTTCTTGTTGAGGAAGGTGGAGGCCATGGGCGTTGGACACCGATGGGTATCGTTGAATGCTCCCGCGTTCCAGCCGAGCGCATGTCGTCGCTTCGCGACTACGGATCGCGGGCATTGCCATCCTGGGACTTGCGTCCCAGGCTTTCACATGTCGTCGCTGCGCGACTACGGATCGCGGGCATTGCCATCCTGGGACTTGCGTCCCAGGCTTTCACATGTCGTCGCTGCGCGACTACGGATCGCGGGCATTGCCATCCTGGGACTTGCGTCCCAGGCTTTCAC
>CALBSZ010000372.1 GCA_937967665.1 uncultured Planctomycetaceae bacterium | reverse complement strand
ACACACTCGCTGGCGCGTCGAGCTTGTATGACACACTCGCTGGCGCGTCGAGCTTGTATGACACACTCGCTGGCGCGTCGAGCTTCTATGACGACGGAACCTGGAGCTGTCGGATTAGCCTTCGTGGCAACAGTCGTCGAACGCTTCGGGGTCCAAAGGCCTGGCCCACTCGGGAAAATCGGCCCAGTCAATCTTCGATCGGTACTGGGCCTGGTAGATTTCCGCTGGAGGGGCCAGTCCCTGCTGGATGCGTGCCGCGGCCAGTCTGGCCAACTCCTGGGCTGCCTTGGCCTCGGTTTCGGATAGGGCCTTCGTCGTTGCACGGATCATCTCTGCTCCTTGTTGCGTTTGGTGGTGCGGATCGCGGCTTGCATGGCCAGCGAGTCGCACTCCGGCGGCATGCCCTGCGGCGCGACCATCGAAGGAATTCAACAAATGACCGCCGTGTTGACGCGCGACCCACTCTTAGTTTCAAGCATAGCCGGCGGAACGGTATTGCAAACGGCAATTATTTCAATATGAATCATTGACATCGTCAATGTGCAAGGTAGAACGGTATGGGAGGCATATCGGATTTCGTTCGGCTCGTTTATAAGGAGCGACGACGATGCGTTACCAGTTGAATCGCATGCAGCAGTTGCGAGGTTTTTACCATGCGGCACGGGCCAAGAGCATGACGCGTGCAGCGGAGCAGTTGGGTTTGAGTCAGCCCTCCGTTTCGCTGCAGATCCAGGCGTTGGAGCAGGAGCTGAAGACGCAGCTGTTTGAACGTCGCGGGCCTCGGATTCGCCTGACGCGTGAAGGGCACATTTTGCTGGAGCTGGCCCGTCCGCTGATTGAAGGCCTGGACGGTCTTGACGAGGCGTTTCAGTCGGGGCGTGATTCCGTCACTCACGGCTCGGTAAGCATTGCGGCCGGCGGCTCGACTTTGCAGTACATTCTGCCTCCCTACGTAAAGACGTTCGTCCACGAACACCCTCAGATCGACCTGCGTCTGCACAATGTCACGGGCAAGGCCGGCCTGGAGCTGCTGCGGGCCGGCGAGGTCGACTTTGCGGTGGGCCCGATGCTGGACACTCCCGCGGACATTCTCTTTTTTCCGATCCAGACCTACGAACCGGTGTTGATTACGGCGCCGGACCATCCGCTGGCTCGCCGCTCGCGGATCACACTTCAAGACGTCGCCCGTTATCCGCTGATCTTGCCGCCGCGCAGTCAAAGCACCTTTCGATTTGTGGAAATGGTGTTCGCCGAGCACTCGCTGCAGTACGACGTCAAGCTGGAAGTCGGCGGGTACGACATTATCGCCACCTACGTCGAATTGGGGTTGGGAATCTCCGTCGTCATGAGCCACTGCCTGACCGGAAAGGAGAACCTGCATACGGTTTCGTTGCGTCGTTATTTTCCCAGTCGCAGTTATGGGTTGGTGCTGCGCAAGGGTCGCAAGCTGGCTCCAGCCGCACGCATATTCATCGAAACTTCGTTTCCGGAAATCGACATCAGTCGCCGCCCGACCGGCCGGCGCTCGACCAAAAGGCGGTAAATGGCCTCTCAAGCAGAATGTCTTCCTGCACCATCGGTGACTCGAGGCCGCAGGGTGGGCGAATTGATATTGTCGAGGGATAGTAGATGTCGATAATATCCAACAGTGGCGGTGTACCGCCGCCTGCCGACCGACAATCGAGCTCACCGCGCGGTACCCGCCCAGCGCAAGATTACTCGACTGCGGTGATTCCAGAACGACCGTGGCTCGGAAGCGACATTGCTGTCGCGCGTTCCTGAGTCCTTCTTGTTGCTCTCTGGCCGAGTAATCCTGCCTGCCGTGTGCAACGCAGCCAGTTTCTGGCCGCGTCGCCCTGACCAAGGAATCGGTAATGGACTACCCAACGGAGGACAGGAAGATGGCCACGAACTTTCCCAACCGTGTTCGAGCGACTCGTACCGAATCGGATCCCGACGCGGATCTTGAGCACCGACTCGTCAATTACTTGCATGACCGGCATGTTCCGGGTTTGGAAACGCTGCGATTTGAAGTCCAAAGCGGCACCGTCGCCGTCAGCGGGCGGATTCGCACAGCCCGCGCAAAGAGGTTGTGTGTGGCATGCTGCCGTCGCGTTGCCGGCGTGATCAAGTTGGTGGACGCGCTGGACGTCGAGCAACGAGGCAAGACGAACGGCAACGCAGGGTCGCAAGCTCCCAGCTGACGAAGCGATTTACTTCAACCCCAGCAGTTGGATGATCTGGTAGGCGAATTCCTCGACCGATTTGTAAGACACGTCGATGCAGTGCCAGCCGTACTTTTTGCTGAGCGCGTTGGTCCTCCGCAACTCGCGCGCGATTTCGCGGTGTTCCACATACCCGCAGTGGTCGCCTCCGCCCAAGAGTGCGGCGCGCGAAAATGGAAATTCCGCGCGCTTTGCGTGCGAGTGTGCACAGCACGAGGCGTTTTGAGACAGCTGCGAGGCAGATCCCAGGGGCCTTTTGGTCTTTCGCGTTCTGGACGTGGCGGTCTCGAAACGGACCTGATCGCGAGTGCCGCTGGGCCTGCGGATCGGCGTCACTCGGCACCGGCGGCGCGCAGCAGCACGACCACGGAGCGCGCTCTCACGCGATACTGGGGCGATCGGATCGCCGCTTCCTGCCCCGGTTCACGGATGTCGTGGGGACTTTTGCGGCTGGTATCGATCACACGCCGCCACTGGCTGGCATTCCCCGCGTGGATTGTGAACGCCTTCTCCTCGACGCCCCCATTGATCATCACGTACAGGTCGTTGTCGTTCAGCCGATCGCCGCGAAGGTGGTAGGCAAGCTGCCGGGAAGTCGGCGACATATCCACGGCGCGCTCGGCCCCATACCACGTAATATCTTCGCGCCAGAATCGGCTGCGGCAGAGGGTAGGGTGTGCGCGTCGAAACGCGATCATCATCGAAAAGAACCGAAAAACTCCGTGGTGTGACCGCAGGCGACTCCAGTCGAGCCAGGTGGTTTCGTTATCCTGGTTGTACGGGTTATTGTTTCCGCCCTGGGTTTGCAGGAACTCGTCCCCGGCCAGGAACATGGGGGTACCGTTGGAGAGGAACAGCAGGCAGCAAAAATTCTTGGCCTGCCGCGTCCGCAGTGCCATCACTTTTGCGGGCACATTGTCGTCTCCTTCGTACCCGCAGTTGCTGCTGTGGTTGTCGGTGGCGCCGTCGGTATTCTGGTGGCCGTTGGCCCAGTTTCTCCGTTTGGTATAGGACACCTGGTCATACAGCGTGAAGCCGTCGTGGGACGAAACGTAGTTCACGCTTTGGTAGGGGTGATAGGCGTGCATCTGGTCGTCGGGAAACAGGTCGTCGCTGCCATACAGCCGAAACATCAGCGCCGGTACCATTCCCGGATCACCGCGGACGAAGCGGCGCACGTCGTCGCGAAAGCGCCCGTTCCACTGGAACCAGCGGGTACCGGGGAACGATTCGCCCAGCTGGTACGCGCCGGCGGCATCCCAGGGTTCGGCAATCAACCGTACGTTTCCCAGTTCCGGATCCGCGCGGATTTCGCCGAAGATGGGCGGATCGGTCAAGTCGATGGAGCCGTCGGCATTGCGTGCGAACGCGGATGCCAGATCGAAGCGAAACCCGTCCACGTGCATCTCCCTGACCCAGTACCGCAAGCTGTCCAGGATCATTCGGCGCACGTATCGATTCGCGCAGTTCAGCGTGTTCCCGGTGCCGGAGTAGTTCGCGAAAGGTTCTTGCGGGTGCCCCGAATAGAGGTAGTAACTGCTATCGATTCCCTTGAAGCTATAGGTGGGGCCGCTGTGGTTTCCCTCCGCGGTGTGATTGTAGACCACGTCCAAAATCACCTCGATATCGGCATTGTGGAGGGCCTTGACCATGGCCTTGAATTCCTGCGGCTGTGCTTGTGGATCGCGTGACGCGCAGTAGCCTTGATGTGCCGAGAAAAAGTTAAGCGTCATGTAGCCCCAGTAGTTGCCCTCGGCGGGGTCGAATTGAAAAACGGGCATGAGTTCGACGGCGGTAACCCCCAGGCGTTTCAGGTGCGGGATCTTGTCGATGACTCCAGCGAAGGTACCGCGGCGGTCGGCCGGCACGCCGCTGCTAGGGTGCTGGGTATAGCCCCGCACATGCATCTCGTAGATGATCAGTTCGGACTCATGTCGCGGCCGCCGTTCGCCGCTCCAGTCAAATGCCGGTTCATCCGACCATAGCACGCCCAAGGGAGCCTGACCGGCATTGCTGCCCGGGACCGTTGCGGCGTGCCGGTTGAAACCAGGGGGGAAATAGACCGCCTTGGCATACGGGTCAAGCAGAACCTTCTCGCCGTCGAAAGCATGCCAGTCCGGCGTCCCGTTGACTTTCGGGCCAGTGATGGACCACCCGTAGTAGCACACGTCGGGGAGCGCCTGCCGCGGCAGCCGGCAGTGCCAGATGCGTCCCGATTTGTGCTTCAAGTAGTTCAGCCGAAAACGGCAGCAAGGCGTTGTCGCGTCTTCGCTGCGAAACAGCAGCAGCGTGACTTCCGCCGCATGCTTTGAATAGATGGCAAAATTGTAGGCCTGTTCCGCTTCCATCCACGTAACCCCCAGCGGAATCGGGGCGCCTTCTTCGGATAGCCAGCTCGTCATGATCGATCGCTCTCGTTTCAATTCACCCGTCCGTCGGGGACGAACGCCGAGATTCTTGTCGCCGCCGTTATAGGGCACTTCGGCCACCGGTTCTATCACCGGTGAGACCGCCGGCGCACACACGATCCGTAGCACAAAGCATTCCCGATTCACAAAGGCACAGATTTTGCAAGTATCTTTCCTCCGGGGAGAGATCGAGTTTTTGATGAAGACCCCTTAACAGAGAAGAAGACCAGGCAATGAGTGAGACAGAACTGAAAATCGAATTGGCGAAAACACATCGCTTTGCAGAAAGGCAGGTCCTGCTGAAACGGTTGGGGAAACTGGGGCGTGCAGCGGGCTGGACAAAGAGAGGCCGGTCCGGCACCATGGCCCGGCGAGCAGGGGAACGCCAACCGGCAGGGCGAGCAGAATCCGTAGGCGACTGAATTGGCGCGAGGTCCCGGACAACGCCATTCATCGGACGCGGGCAAGGTGAGCGTCATCATGAACAAGCACGAATCGCCGGCTGACGTTGCGGTCAAACTGCTCCGCGACAGCTCGTATCCACAAATACGCTCCTTGAATTGCACCTTTCATGACGGTGTTTTGACCCTTGGTGGTCAGGTGCCAAACTACCATTTGAAGCAGGTAGCCCAAAGCGCGGTACGCAGCATCGAAGGCGTCATCCGGGTCGACAACAAAGTGACGGTGTCGCGTTAGCCATGCCACGAACACGTTTGGTGTGATGCATGCCGGGTTGCCAAATTAACCGGTATCGGTAGACTTCTGACTTGGAAACGATCGTGAAAAGGCGGTATCCAGAACGTTCCAACCCGACTCCCGTTGCTGCGTCAAGCCAATCGACTTGCTGGGAGACGCGGAATCCCAGTCCGAACGGTTTCCCATTGCCACTTTCCCTCGAAGGAGTTAAGCCATGAGCGACGCGACGATTTTGGAGACGCTTCGCGGTGTGGAATTTCTGCACGATATTGCGGACGAGCATTTAGTTCGCTTGGCCGAGATTGCTCGTCCCATCGATTTCCCGCCTCGCACCGAAATGTTCCGCGAAAGCGACAAGGCAAAGAACGTCTACCTGATTGTCAGCGGGAAGGTGTCGCTGTACATGTGTGCTCCGAAAGTAGGTTGCCGCCAGCTGATGGAAGTCGGCCCCGGTGAAATCGTCGGTTGGTCGCCGCTGGTCGAGCGAGAGCGGCTGTCCGACACGGCGCTCACGCTGACAGACACGAAAACGATTGCCCTGAATGGCGAAGAAATCTTGCGACTATGTGCCGACAATCCGCAATTCGGGTTCGAGTTCATGCGTCGTGCGGCGATCGCGCTATCGCAGCGTTTGAGCGCGACGCGTTTGCAGTTACTGGAAGTCAGCGGCTTTCACCTCCCCGACGTGCAAATCGAATCCGACTAATCCGACCGCAACCGGTTTCGCCGTCTTTTCTGCCGCGAATACACCTGACTGAGTGAGTCCATCACTCCGCACCCACCTGCTTGGTCATCGCGCAACGCGTTCGATCCCGCTGTCTTGTCACAGGAAGCGCGCGATACGCGACCAGGCTGTGCGAATGGGCGCGCTGTGCGGATTGCGATTCAGTGCCTCAAGGATCAAGACGTGATGCAGCTATTCGCCAAACGAACGCCACGCGATCTCGCTCGACACGAGCCAACCGGTGTTTTTGTTCATTGCAAGCGAGCAGCGACGCAGGAACAGGGTTGAAGGAGGCGGTTGCGGAGCGGTGGTCGTCCGCGATCGCCTCTTCGTGAAGCGACGCAATCCCGAAAACGATGCACATTGGTTGTCTCACGCAACAGCGGTGTGAATCTCGCCCTCGCTGTCGGCGCAACAGCGAACACGACGTCCAACCGGTCCGCTCAATAAAACGCCATGTCTGAGGTGCTCTTTTGTGCCGACGGCGAGTTGTCAGAAACGGTATGAGAGTTGCCCAGGCTTAGCACCATACAATGGCGAGCCGCACGTCGGTGCCGCGTTTCGAGCCTTGGAAGTCAGAGGGGTGATAGACGCACTTGGTGTCACGCCGGCAACGGACTCGCTCGCAGCAATGTCCGAACAATGCTAATCAGGAGAAGATGAGATGACGCGCGAAGTGGTAGTGCTCAGTGGTGTACGGACGCCCATCGGTGGTTACGGTGGCAGCTTGAAGGATTCGCCCCCGAGCGAATTGGCCGCGACGTGTGTCCGCGAGGCGGTCAAGCGTTCTGGCATCAAGCCAGCCGACGTCGGCCATGTGGTGTTCGGGAATATCATTCATACCGACGCGCACGACCATTACCTGGCCCGTGTCGCGGGGGTCAAGGGAGGCTTGCCGCACGAGACGCCGGCCCTGACGTTGAACCGGCTTTGCGGCAGCGGCCTGCAGGCCGTCCTCACGGCGGCTCAGGCAATCATGCTCGGCGACGCCGACGTTACGGTAGCAGGTGGTGCCGAAAACATGAGCCGCAGTCCCTACGTATCTCCGGCGATGCGCTTTGGCGCTCGGATGAACGACACCACGCTGGTCGACATGATGGTGGGTGCGTTGAGCGACCCGTTTGACGACTGCCACATGGGCGTCACCGCCGAAAACGTGGCCAAAAAGTACGAGATTTCTCGGCAAGACCAGGATGAATTGGCGGTCGAGAGCCATCGCCGTGCCGGCGAGGCGATTGACCACGGCTATTTCAAGGCCCAGATTGTCCCGGTCCAGATCAAGGTGAAACGCGATCTGGTTCCCTTTGAAGTGGACGAAACGGTTCGTTATGGCACGACCGTCGAGAAGTTGGGCCGACTTCCCACGGTATTCGATCCGCAAGGCTCGGTAACGCCTGGCAACGCGTCCAGCATCAATGACGCCGCCGCGGCTCTGGTCCTGGCGGACCGTGAACTGGCGGAGCAACGCGGGCTGAAACCGATGGGGCGTCTGGTGGACTACAGCTATGCCGGCGTCGATCCCAAGTACATGGGAATCGGTCCCGTGCCGGCAGTCAAGAAACTGCTCGAGAAGACCGGCTTC
Organism: uncultured Planctomycetaceae bacterium; assembly: GCA_937967665.1. Lineage (GTDB taxonomy): Bacteria > Planctomycetota > Planctomycetia > Pirellulales > Pirellulaceae > CALBSZ01. The sequence continues at coordinate 14,657 of CALBSZ010000372.1, read as the reverse complement.
GGGCTGGACGATATCGACGTCTTCGAAGTGAACGAGGCGTTTGCCGCTCAGGCGCTGGCAGTCTGCCGAGAATTGAAGTTGCCCATGGACCGCACGAACCCGAACGGCAGCGGCATCTCGCTAGGCCATCCGATCGGCGCGACCGGCGCGATCCTGGTGATCAAGGCGTTGTACGAGTTGAATCGAACGGGAAAGAAACGCGCTCTTGTGACCATGTGCATTGGAGGTGGCCAGGGAATCGCCGCCATCTTCGAACACGGCTAAGGGAAACGCATCGAGAACGCAAATGTGAGACAGTCAGCTGATTTGAAAACGAAGGAGCAAATGATGGGAAGAATTGATGGCAAGACGGCGCTGGTAACCGGTGCGTCACGTGGGATAGGTCGAGCGATCGCGTTGGAGTTGGCTCGTGAAGGCGCGAAAGTCGCGATTAAGTTCGGCAGTAGCGAGGCGAAGGCGCAGGAAGGTGCCGAAGAGATCACGAAGTTGGGAGGCACGGCCATCCTTGCTCAGGCCAACATCGGGAACCCCGCGGAAGCGCGGGCCATGGTGGCGCGGGTAGCCGAGCAATTCACGCACTTGGACATCCTGGTCAACAACGCCGGCATCACCCGTGATTCCCTGCTTCCCCGGATGACGGACGAGCAGTGGATGGAGGTCATCCAGACGAACCTGGGTGGTTGCTTCTTCTGTACCTCAGCCGCGATCCCGATCATGACGTCGCAGAGTTACGGCCGGATCGTCAACATCAGTTCCATGAACGGCCAGGTGCCGGCGCTCGGCCAGGCGAACTACAGTGCCAGCAAGGGCGGTGTAATTGCATTCACGCGGACCGCGGCGGCGGAGCTGGTGCATTCCGGAATTACGGTAAACACCGTCGCACCGGGATACACGGAGACCGACATGTTCGACGCCGTTCCTCCTGCCCTGCAAACAAAGATCAAGGGAGGCATCCCGATGGGACGCTTCGCGCATCCGGAAGAAATCGCCAAGGCGGTGATTTTCCTGGTAGCCGACGGAGATTACATCACCGGACAACAAATCAACGTTAACGGCGGCTCGTTCATGTAACCGTCGCTGCGTACTGCTAACCGGAAGACTGCGTTTTCAAACAGGAAGTGAGTGTGAACCGATGGCTGAAACGAACGTCGACTTCAACCCTTTTGACCCCACCGGCATGCTCAAGGGAGTCCGCGACGCCAACATGTCCGCCATGGCCAAAATGATGGTGGACTTCGTCAACACGGACGCCTACGCCGAATCGACGGGAGCCATGCTGGATGCCTGGCTGACCAGTTCGGGGCCGTTTCGGAAGGTGATGGAGAACTGCATGTCGCAGTCGCTCGCCCAACTCAATCTGCCTTCTCGCGATGACGTGTCGCGACTCGCCGAACGCCTGACGAACATCGAAATGCGGCTTGACGACCTGGACGCCAAGCTTGACGACACGCTCTCGAAAATCGGAGACCGCCATCATGAGTGACGCTACATCGACAACGGAGTCAACGCCTCGGATCCCTTCGTTTGTTGACATTTGCGCCGGTTGGCATCGCGCCAGCGAGAACCTGGACAAGTTTCAAAAACTGCTGACCAGTGATGCCAAGGTCGCTCAGACTCCAAAAGAACTCATCTGGACTCTGAACAAGACGAAACTGTACCGCTACGTTCCGGTGGTTCCCGAGCAAGAGCGAAAAACAACGCCGCTGTTGATGGTCTTCGCGATCATGAACCGGCCGCACGTCCTGGACTTGCGACCCGGGCATAGCTATGTCGAGTACATGTTGCGTCACGGCTACGACCTCTATCTGCTCGACTGGGGAGCCCCCGGGCCGGAAGACAAGAATCTGACGTTTGACGACTACACGCTGGAGTACTTGCCGCGCGTGGTTCGCAAAATGAAGAAGGTCGCCGGCGTCGAGCAATTCAGCATGCTGGGCTGGTGCCTGGGTGCCCTGATCAGCACGATGTACGCGGCGCGCAGACCGGACGAGGGTTTGAAAAACATGGTGCTGCTGACGGCGCCCCTCGATTTTGCGGACAAGACCGCGGGGGGCTTCACCCGCTGGACCAGCAATCCGGCTTTCAACGCCGATACGATTGTGGCCAACTTGGGCAACGTTCCCGGCGAGATGATTGACAGCGGGGCCAAGATGCTCAAGCCCATTGAGAACTATTTCGGCAGCTACACGATGCTGTGGGACAATATCGAAAACCCGGGGACGACGGATGCCTGGCATGCGATGAACACCTGGGTGCGCGACATCATTCCCATGGCCGGTGGTGCCTACCAGCAATTGATCAACGACTTCTACAAAGAGAATCGCTTGATGGAAGGGACCTTGAAGCTGCGCGGCGAGTCGGTGGAACTGAAGAATCTCCGAGCCAACGTCATGAACGTCATCGCCGAAGCCGATCACATCACACCTCCCTGCCAATCCGAGCGGGTGATGGATTTGATCAGCAGCCAGGACAAGGAAATCTTCCGCGTCCGCGGCGGGCACATCGGCATCATGGCGGGACGCGGCGCGGAGCGCAACACCTGGCCGCATATCGAGTCGTGGCTGGCGGCACGCTCGGACTGATTCCTGATCATTCGGCACGACAACGCGTATTCGCGTGCGGCACAGCATGGGCCGTTAGCGAGGGGCGCCGCGTGCGAACAAGACATGTCGAAAAGTGCGACGATGATACCTAACTGGGACATCCTGCTTGACGAAGCGTCGCTGGCAGCACTGCTGCCGCGGGAGTATTCGCATTTTGCGCGTCCGATTCGCGACGGATTGAGCCTGTTTCTCAGTGGCCTCTCCGCCACGCGTCAGGCTGCCATCCTGCGCGCACAGGCCAGCCTGCCGGTGACCGCCCCTTTTTCTCAACGGCTCGGTAGCCTGGCACAACATTCACCTGTACTGCAAAAGCTCGGGCAAGTTCTGGCCCGCGATCAACGTTTGTCACGCGAACTGCGGTATTACTTGAGCGAGCTGGAATCGCTGCCGCCGACAGTGCCGCTGGAAACCATTCAGGCGACCCTGTCCGAGGAACTCGGCCCGCTGGAACGTCGGGGGGTCACACTGCTGCCGCCGGCTGTGGCGGAGGCCAGCGTCGCCGTGGTGATTCCCTTTCGACAGGCGGGCGACGATACGTGCCCCGACGGTGTCTTCAAACTGCTCAAGCCGGGCATCGAGCAGCAGTTGGACGACGAATTGAGTTTGCTCGAAACGATCGGCCAACACCTCGACGCGCGTTGCGACGAACTGGGAATCCCGCATCTCGATTACCAGGACGCGTTCCAGCAAGTTCGTTCCAAATTGTGGGACGAGGTGGAGTTGGACAACGAGCAACGGCATTTGACGCGAGCACGCGAGTTTTTTGCCGACGAACCGCAAGTGTGCGTGCCCGCGCTATTGGAGCATTGCACGTCCCGCGTCACGGCGATGGAACGGGTTCGCGGCTGCAAAGTCACTGGGCACGGGCTTGACGGTGGGCGTCCGAAGCGACGTCTGGCGCGGCTCATTGCCAAAGCGTTGATTGCCAAACCGGTATTCTCCGAATCAGAACAGGCTCTGTTTCATGCCGACCCGCATGCCGGCAACCTCTTCTATACCGAAGACCAGCGGCTGGCCATCCTGGACTGGAGTCTTGTCGGCGCGCTGGGGGTGCGCGAGCGGACCGCCATTGTGCAGGTGCTGACCGGTGCGATCACCCTGGACGGGGCTCGCATCGCGCGGGTTATGGGCAAGCTGGCTGACGAGCGTTTGGATGAAAACGCCCTCCAAGCGGTGGTAGATCTCGCGGTGAAGCGAATACGCCAGGGCCAGTTCCCGGGACTCCCCTGGCTGATCCAGTTGCTGGACGAGGCGGTGCAGCACGCTCGGCTGCGAGTCGCCCCGGACCTGATGCTGTTTCGGAAGTCACTGCTGACACTCGAAGGCGTCGTGGCCGATGTAGGCAGCGCGGACGGGCAGATCGATCGGACCCTGAGCCTCGAATTCCTCCGGCAGTTCGCCATCGAATGGCCCCAGCGCTGGTTCCACCTCCCGTATTCTCGCAATTTCCCCACGCGGCTTTCGAACCTCGATGTCGCCCACACGATGATGAGCTATCCGGCCACGGTCGCGCGGTTCTGGACCGGTCAGGCGGCGGATGCGTTGGAGGCCTGCGTCAGCCGTTGGGAGAGCGACCTGAAGCCCGCCTTAACAAACGGAAAAAATACGTTATCAACAGAGCCATGCCAAACAGCACAGGGTGCCAGGGAGTAACGATGGCGGTACAAGCGTTGAATCACATCGGAATTGCGGTCGAGTCGATCGACGGCCAGAAGCCGTTCTATGAAGGTGCCTTGGGGCTGGAGTTTGAAGGCCTCGAAGAAGTGCCGAGCCAGAAAGTGCGAGTCGGTTTCTTTCGAGCCAGCAACGTGCGCATTGAACTGCTCGAGCCCACCGCGCCGGACAGCCCGGTGGCCAAATTCCTGGAAAAAAGGGGCGAAGGGCTCCATCATTTGGCATTCACCGTGGAAGACATTCAGGCGCGGATCGCCGAGTTAAAGCAGAACGGCTTGACGATGATTGACGAGCAGCCGCGGACGGGCGCGCATCACATGAACATCGCGTTCGTGCATCCCAAGAGCACCTTCGGGGTCCTGACCGAATTATGCGAGCCGAAAGCACCTGCGTGACCATGTAACGTGGGCGCCGCCCACTACAGAACCCAGAAATCGCCACAACCATGTTGGATGGGCGCCGCCCACCTTAAAAATTAAAGGAGTCGAACAGGATGTCACGTCTAGTTGAAGTCACGGAGTTGGCGCTGCGTGACGGGCATCAAAGCCTGCTGGCCACTCGAATGGCCCTCGAAGATATGGTCGACGTCTGTGCGGATATCGATCAGGCCGGTTATTGGAGCGTTGAGTGTTGGGGAGGCGCGACGTACGATTCGTGCATCCGCTTTTTGAACGAAGATCCCTGGGAGCGGCTCCGCACTTTCCGCAAGTTGCTGCCCAACAGCCGGCTGCAAATGCTGCTGCGAGCTCAGAACCTGCTCGGGTATCGCCACTACGAAGACACGGTCGTCGACCGGTTCGTCGACAAGGCTGCCGAAAACGGCATGGACGTTTTTCGAGTGTTTGACGCCTTGAACGATGTCCGGAACCTGCGTCGGGCACTGGCCGCGGTCAAACGCACAGGGAAGCATGCGGAAGGAACGATCTGCTATACGATCTCACCGCTGCATACGGTCGAGGCGTTCGTCGAGATGGCCCAGCAGCTCTGTGAACTCGGCTGCGATTCGATCTGCATCAAGGACATGGCGGCGTTGCTGAAGCCCCAACCCGCGTATGACCTGGTCCGCGGCATCAAGGAGAAGTGCGGCCAGGATACCCTGGTTCACGTGCATGTCCATTCCACAACAGGCGTGACGCTTGTGAGCCTGATGAAGGCCATCGAAGCGGGGGCCGACATTGTCGACACGGCGATCTCGTCGCTGAGTCTCGGGCCCGGCCACAATCCGACCGAGGCCCTGGTCGAAATGCTTGAAGGCACCGGCTACGAGTCCCGGTTGGATAAGGAGCGGCTGGTCAAGATGAAGGAGCACTTTGCCAAGGTGCGGCCGAAGTATGCCGAGTTTGAATCGAAGTTCGTTGGCGTCGAATCGCAGATATTTGAGAGCCAAATCCCTGGCGGCATGATTTCCAACATGGAAAGTCAGCTCAAGCAGCAAGGAGCCGGTGGTCGGGTCAAAGAGGTGATGGAAGAAGTACCCCGCGTTCGCAAAGACGCCGGCTATCCGCCGCTGGTGACGCCGTCGAGTCAGATCGTCGGGACGCAAGCAGTCTTCAATGTCCTGATGGGCCGCTACAAGGCACTTACCGGCGAGTTCGCCGACTTGATGCTGGGTTACTATGGCGAAACAATCGGCGAACGCGACCCTGAAGTTGTCCAGGCGGCCATGGATCACGCCAAGAAGGAGCCGATCACGGGCCGCCCCGCCGACTTGCTCAAACCCGAGTGGGAAGAACTGCGCAAGCAGGCCCTGGGGCTGGACGGCTGCAACGGTTCCGACGAAGACGTGTTGACGTACGCCATGTTCCCGCAGGTAGCGCCGAAGTTTTTTGCCCACCGCGACGAAGGACCGAAGAACCTCAGCAAGGCGCCGGCGACCGGCGGCGCGGCCCCTGAGGCCGACGGCAAGGCACCGGTATCGAGTCGAGTCGAATACAACGTGAAGCTTGGTGACAAATCGCACAGCGTAGTGGTGGAACCGGCCTAAATCGACAGCGCCGCCATTAAGGAAATCCAAAGAAATACAAGCACGCAGCGCGAGCAAGTGTGTCGGGACGAAACTGACTCACTCGACAGCGCCTCCATTAAGGAAATCCAAAGAAATACAAGCACGCAGCGCGAGCAAGTGTGTTGTGACGTACCGGACTCACTCGCTGCCGCTTCATGCTGGTAGGCTGATGGAACCTGGCGCTGTCCAACTACCGCGGCAAAGGAAGCATGTGCACTCGCGCCCACGAGACGGCAGCGGGCCAGGATCATCCTCCAGAACACCACAGCGGCGAGCGGCGTGCTCGCTTGTCATGATTGAAAGGAACACGAACGATGACTACCAAGTCGATGCAGGACTTGCTGAAAGACTTGCGGGCCAAGCGGCAGCAGTTGCACGAAGGCGGCGGGGCAGAGCGCCTGGCCAGGCAAAAGGAGCAAGGCAAACTGACTGCCCGCGAACGTATCGCAGCGATTGTGGACAGTGACAGCTTCGAGGAATTCGGGTTATTTGCACAGCACCGGCAGTCGAGTTTCGGGATGGCGGGCAAGGAAGCTCCGGCGGACGGCGTCGTGACCGGCGCTGCCTCGATCGACGGGCGTCTGGTGCATCTGGCCAGCCAGGACTTTACTGTCTTAGGAGGATCGGCCGGCGAAGTGCATTCGCTGAAAGTCGCCGAGGTCATGCATCGTTCGCTGACGACCGGCAGCCCCTTTGTGTTCGTGAACGACTCAGGCGGCGCGCGAGTGCAGGAAGGGATCGATTCCCTGTCCGGCTACGGACAGGTCTTTTATGCGAACGTCTTGCTTTCGGGGGCGGTACCGCAGATTTCTTTGATCTGTGGGCCCTGCGCCGGCGGCGCGTCGTATTCCCCGGCGCTCACCGACTTCATCATTCAGACACGCAAGGCGCAGATGTTCATAACCGGTCCGCAAGTGATCAAGCAGGTGACGGGCGAAGAGATCACGGCCGACGCGCTCGGCGGCGCCGATGCGCACATGGCGCACTCCGGCGTGATTCACTTTGTCGCCGACGATGACGAAGAAGCGATTTACATCTGTCGCCGGCTGCTCAGTTTCCTGCCGTCGAACAATCTCGAGGAACCGCCGCGATTGCAGACCGACGGCAACGTGGATCCCAATCCGCAGCTCAACGACGTCATACCCACCGACCCCAAACAGGGCTACGACATCCGGGACGTGATCTGCGGCATTGTCGATAGGGGCGACTTGCTGGAGGTGCAGGCCGGCTACGCGATGAACATGGTTGTGGGGTTTGCCCGCATCCTCGGGCGATCGATCGGGATCATCGCCAATCAGCCAAAAGTGTTGTCCGGCGCGATCGACATCAATGCCGCCAACAAGGCGGCCCGCTTCATTCGTTTCTGCAATGCGTTCAACATTCCCATCGTGACCTTCGTCGACGTGCCGGGCTACTTGCCGGGTGTGGAGCAGGAGTACGGCGGCATCATTCGCAATGGGGCCAAGATCCTGTTTGCCTACTCGGCCGCTTCGGTACCGAAAATTCAGGTGATCCTTCGTAAGTCGTACGGCGGAGCGCACGTAGCCATGTGCTCCAAGGACTTGGGGGCCGACTGCTCGTTCGCCTGGCCCAGCGCGGAAGTGGCCGTGATGGGTGCCGAAGGAGCCGTGGAAATCGTCTTCCGCAAGGAGATGCAAGAGGCCACCGACAAGGCCGCTCGACGCGCCGAATTGATTGACGAGTACCGCCGAGCGTTCTCGTCGCCGTACGTGGCCGCGGGCCGACGCCTGGTCGACGATATCATCGAGCCCGCCAACACACGTCGGCACCTGGCTCAGGCCCTGGAATACCTACAGAACAAGCGAGATCAGCGACCGCCCAAGAAGCACGGCTTGATCCCACTCTAACCTTGTCGACAGGAACACGTGCCATGACATCCCACAAGACATCGCTGGAAGAGGTACTCAGCGCCGTGCAGTCGTTGCGCGACGAAGTAGGCGAGTTGCGCGAGCGTTTGGCCGCGCTTGAGGGCTCCGCCTCGAGGCGAACCGCGCCCGCGGACTCGCAGCACGATACGCTCAGCGAAGAACTCGTGCTCACCATCAGTGCCGCGATTGCAGCTTACCTCGGCGTGAAACCACACATCCGGCAGATCCGGCTGCTCGGCAGCGCGTCGTGGGCCCAGCAGGGCCGCGCCACAATTCAAGCGTCACATCACCTTTCAGTCCATCACGGATAGGAGGCCGCCTTGAAGCTTAAGATAACAGTAGACGGCAAGATCTACGAAGTCGACGTCGATGTGGCTGAACCCGATCAGCCCCACCCCAGCTACGTTCCCCCCGCGGCACAGCAGCGCCGCGACGCGCCCGCCGCCGCCCCGGCATCCCGGTCCGCCGGCGAGAAAGTTGCGGACGAGAGTAAGGTGTGCCGCAGTCCCATCGCCGGCGTCGTGGTACGTGTTTCGGCCCAGGTGGGCCAGGAGATCCAGGCCAACGACATCCTGGTGGTGCTGGAAGCCATGAAGATGGAAACGGTCATTACCGCACCCATCGCCGGCAAGATCGCTAAGGTGAACGCAGCCGTTGGCGATTCGGTGCAGGCGAAGCAAGTTCTCATTGAATTCGAATAGGGCAAGAGCAAAGCCATGAGCAATCCACTTCCCGAGGTGTTCACGATCCGCGATGATTTCCCAGCCGTGGACTACGAGAAATGGCGAGCGGTGGTCGAGGAGTCGCTGAAAGGCGCTCCGTTTGAAAAAAAGCTGGTTACGCACACTTACGAAGGAATTGATCTTCAGCCCATCTACGTCCGGGCGAGCGCCGGGGCGGCCGATGCCGCCGGCTTTCCGGGCATCTCGCCTTTCGTGCGCGGCGCACGGCCCTTGGGCAGCGCAACGAACGGCTGGGACCTGCGGCAGGAGCACGCCCATCCCGATTTGCGAGCCACAAACGAAGCCATTCTGGCGGATCTGGCCGGTGGCGTTACATCGATCCTGCTCCGGCTGGACGCGGCGGCAGCCAACGGTTTCGATCCCGATCAGGACGGCGCTGCCGAACTGGCAGGACACGACGGGCTGATGGCCTACTGCCTGGACGACCTGGACCAGGCCCTGGCCGGAGTGCAGTTGCCCCTGGTCGGCGTGGCGTTGGATGCCGGCGCCGCCTTTGCTCCCGCGGCCATGATGTTGACAGCCTTATGGCGACGGCGCGACGTGGCTCCACAAGACGCTCGCGGCGCATTCAATGCCGATCCGTTCGCTTTCCTGGCTCGTCACGGCCGCCTGCCAGTGACCGCGGCCGCGGCGCTGGCAGCGCTGGCCGAGCTGTCGAAGTGGGCCGCTGCGACGTACCCCAGCGTCACCGCGGTCGGTGTCGACACGTCCCCCTACCACGACGCCGGCGCCACCGCGGCGCAAGACATCGCCTTCGCGCTCGCTACCGGTGTCGCCTACCTGCGGGCGATGACCGACGCGGGCATGGCTATCGACGACGCGGCGCGGCAGATTCAATTCCGCATGGGTGTCGGAACGCACCACTTCCTGGCACTAGCCAAGCTGCGCGCGGCGCGGCGGGCTTGGGCACGCGTGATCGAAGCGTGCGGCGGCCAGCAGGACGCGGGAGCCATGTCGATCCACGCCCGCACCAGTAACCGCGTGCTGACACAGCGCGATCCCTATGTGAACTTACTGCGAAATACCGTCGCCCTGTTCGCTGCCGGCCTTGGGGGAGCCAACGCCTTGACGTCCGTCCCGTTTGACGCATTGACCCGGTTACCGGATGCCTTCAGCCGCCGTATCGCTCGCAATACCGTTCTGGTCTTGCAAGAGGAGTCGCATTTGAATCGGGTGATCGATCCAGCCGGCGGCAGCTGGTGCTTGGAGCAACTGACTAACCAACTGGCGGACACTAGCTGGCAGGTATTCCAGGAGATCGAACGGCACGGAGGAATGCTTGCCGCGTTTGAAAGCCAGTGGGTCGCGACGCAGATCGATGCCGCGTACGCGCCGCGTGCCAAGGATATCGCGATCCGCAAAGAAGGCATTACCGGCGTGAGTGAATTTCCGAATGTCACTGAAACGCGCGTGGCAGCCCCACCGCTGGACAGCGCCGCAATGACCGCCGCGGCAACAGCGCGGCTTGCCAACACACGCCGGGACACCGCTGCGTTTGCGGAACTGAACCCGAACGGGCTGTCAACGGAACAGCTCGCCCAAGCCGCTGCCGCCGGCGCCACGTTGGGGCAGATGGCAAGTTCCTTGGGCTTCCATGCGGGGACGGCGACACACTGCGCCGCCCTGGAACCGCGCAGCTTTGCCGAACCCTTTGAGGAACTGCGCGACGCCAGCGATGTCTGGCAGCAGAAGCACGGTCGGCGGCCGCGTGTGTTCCTGGCGAATCTGGGCCCGGTGGCCCATCACACGGCGCGTGCAACGTACTCGAAAAACTTCTTCGAGGCGGGTGGCTTCGAAGTGATTACCAATGACGGGTTTGCGGATGCCGAGTCCGCGGCCGCGGCCTTTGCCCAAAGCGGAGCCAGGATTGCGGTGATCTGTTCCTCGGACAAACTGTACCCTGAAATCGTGCCGTCCGCCGCGGCGCGATTAAAGGAAGCCGGCGCGCGGACGGTTGTGCTGGCCGGATTCCCGCGCGATAACGCCACGCCGTGGCGGGCGGCCGGTGTCGACCGCTTCATCTTCATCAAGTGCGATGTGCTGCAGACGCTTCGCGAATTGCTCGAAGAAGAAGGTGTGCTGACAGAAGGATAGGAAACCATGACTGCCATTCCCAACTTTGCCGAAGTGCCCCTCAACACAGGACGAGCTGACAGGCCGCCGACGATCGACGCGTGGAAACAACTCGTCGATCAACCAACCGAGAACCTCACCTGGTTAACCCCCGAGCAGGTGCCCGTTCGGCCGCTGTACACCGCCGCGGATTTGGACACCGTCGATCATCTGGACACGATGCCCGGTTTCCCACCGTTCCTGCGCGGGCCTTATGCCACGATGTACGTGCAGCAACCGTGGACGGTGCGGCAGTACGCGGGGTTTTCAACCGCAAAGGATTCCAACGCCTTCTATCGCCGCAACCTGGCGGCCGGTCAGAAAGGCTTGAGCATTGCGTTTGACCTGGCGACACATCGCGGCTACGACTCGGATCACGAGCGGGTGACGGGTGACGTCGGCATGGCCGGCGTCGCGATTGATAGCATTTACGACATGCGAACTCTGTTTGACGGCATCCCGCTGGACCGCATGAGTGTTTCCATGACGATGAACGGGGCCGTACTGCCCGTAATGGCGCTTTACATCGTCGCCGCCGAGGAACAGGGTGTGGCGCCGGAACAACTGTCCGGCACCATCCAGAACGACATTCTCAAGGAGTTCATGGTCCGCAATACCTACATCTATCCTCCGGCGCCGAGCATTCGGATCATCGCGGATATCTTTGAATACACCAGTCGACGAATGCCCAAGTTCAACAGCATCAGCATCAGCGGCTATCATATGCAGGAGGCGGGGGCGACCGCCGACCTGGAGTTGGCCTACACGCTGGCAGACGGACTGGAATACGTACGCACAGGTCGGGCGGCGGGGTTGGAGGTCGATGCATTCTGCCCGCGGCTGTCGTTCTTCTGGGCCATCGGCATGAATTACTTCATGGAAGTCGCCAAGCTGCGAGCCGCGCGGATGATCTGGGCGAAGCTGATCAGGCAGTTTGAACCGCGGAACCCCAAGAGCCTGTCGCTGCGCACCCACAGCCAGACTAGTGGCTGGAGCCTCACGGCCCAAGACGTCTACAACAACGTCATCCGCACGTGCGTCGAAGCGCTGGCCGCCACGCACGGGCACACCCAGTCGCTCCACACGAACGCGTTGGACGAAGCGCTCGCACTGCCCACCGACTTTTCCGCGCGAATCGCCCGCAACACGCAGCTGTTCATTCAACAGGAGACGGATACCTGCGATGTGGTTGACCCGTGGGGCGGCAGCTACTTCGTCGAACGGCTGACGCACGACCTGGCGCAACGAGCCTGGACGCATATCCGAGAAGTCGAGGAACTCGGCGGCATGACCAAAGCGATTCAGGCCGGTATCCCCAAGATGCGCATTGAAGAAGCATCGGCCCGCACACAGGCACGCATCGACTCGGGACAGCAAACCGTTATCGGGATCAACAAGTTTCGACTCACCGAAGCGGAGTCGCTCAACGTGCTGCATGTCGACAACACGGCCGTCCGCGAAGCCCAGATCGCCAGCCTCCAACAGCTTCGCCAGGAGCGCAATCAGTCGGATGTTTCCACAGCGCTCGCCGCCCTGACCAAAGCCGCCGAGACGAAATCGGGCAATCTGTTAGAATTGGCCGTGAATGCGGCACGGGCGAAGGCCACGGTGGGTGAAATCAGCCAGGCCTTGGAAGTGGTGTTCGGCCGCTACGAAGCACCGGTCAATTCCGTGAAAGGGGTGTACGGTAAGGAAGTGGGAGAGAGAGCGCAGGTCGCGGAAGTGCGGCAACTGGTCCAGTCGTTTGAACGTGCCGAGGGTCGTCGTCCGCGCATCCTGGTGGCGAAGATGGGGCAGGATGGCCACGACCGCGGCCAGAAGGTGATCGCCAGCGCCTTTGCCGACCTGGGTTTCGACGTCGACATTGGCCCGCTGTTCCGGACGCCGGCCGAGACCGCGCGGCACGCCGTGGAGAACGATGTCCACATCGTTGGCGTCAGTTCGCTTGCCGCCGGCCATTTGACACTCGTCCCGCAACTACGTCAGGAATTGGCCACGTTGGGTCGCGAAGATATCATGATCGTCGTAGGCGGAGTGATTCCGCCCGACGATTACACCGCGTTGTATGAGTCGGGTGCCGCGGCCGTGTTCGGACCCGGTACCGTGATTGGCGAAGCCGCCGTCAAACTGCTCCGTGACCTGGTGCTGCACCTGGATATCGTTCTGGACGACGCCTCGCAACCGCATGACAACGACCCACTCGGTGGCCAAGATGAACCGTGAGATTCCTCGCCGGCGGCACTTGACGGTCGATGACTTCTACGCGGGCGTACTTGATCGCGATATGGCCGTGCTGCCGAGGGCACTGACGTTGGTCGAGTCGAGCGATGAGCGGCAGCAGCGGATGGCGGAAGAACTGCTCACGCGATTGATTCCTCACACCGGCAGTGCGATTCGGGTCGGTGTGACCGGAGCACCGGGCGCCGGCAAGAGTACCTTTATCGAAGCGGTTGGCAGGCACCTGGTCCAGCGCGGACGTCGCGTTGCCGTGTTGGCGGTCGATCCGTCCAGCGGGGTGAGTGGCGGTAGCATTCTGGGCGACAAGACTCGGATGGCCCGCCTCTCCGCCGAAGCAAACGCCTTCATCCGCCCCTCGCCTTCGGCCGGCACCCTGGGAGGCGTTGCTCGCAAGACACGCGAAAACATGTTGGTCTGCGAGGCTGCCGGGTTCGACGTCGTACTGGTCGAAACGGTTGGAGTGGGACAGTCTGAAACAATGGTAGCCGACATGACGGATTGTTTTCTGGCGCTGATGTTGCCGGGGGCCGGCGATGAATTGCAAGCCGTGAAGCGGGGTTTGCTCGAATTGGTCGACGTGATTGCCGTGAACAAGGCGGATGGCGAAACGCGGCAGGCGGCCGAGATTGCCGCACACCAGCTAGTTCAGGTCCTGGCCGCGCTGTCGGCACATGATAGCGACACGCCACCCGTGCTGACTTGCAGCGCCCTGCACGACGATCGTATCGATGTTGTCTGGCAAGCGATCGAAGACCGTCATGCGAGAATGGTCCAGTGCGGTGAAATCGAACAGCGGCGGCAGCGACAACGCCGGCAGTGGCTGTGGAGTATCATTGACGACCGCTTGCGGCGGGCCTTTCGCTTCCATCCGCGGGTGGCCAGCTTGCAGAACGAACTGGAACAGAAAGTGATTGCCGGCGCGATCTCGCCGGAATCGGCCGCGAGCCAACTGCTGGATGCGTTCGGGCTGGACGGCAGCGACCGCGAGCCACGCGGGGATGGGCCATAAAGAGTTGGTTAAGAAACGGTAAAGCCCCAGCCGCGGCCGTATCCTTTTAGCAATTCTGTCTTTCCGGTTGCTGACCGCTCTCACCGCCGCGATCGACGCTGTGACAATACGGCTCGGTTTTTGTGTCGGAGCGAGCACTAACGCACAGCGATGCCCGCAGGGCCAATCGGTCTTCCTCCGAGAACGCCAGGTTCGGTCGTCGTACCAGTTGGAAGTCCCAGCGAACCCGTGACTACCAGCAGAGCCGGCAGCATGGGCGAGGCCGCTGTCAGATCAATATAAGCACGACGCGCTAGCGAATGTGTATTGCGACGTAGGCCGGCCTCACGGCACACGCGCTGGCGCGTCGTGACTGTGAAAAAGCCGGAGCCCGATCGGTGCGCG
>CALBSZ010000371.1 GCA_937967665.1 uncultured Planctomycetaceae bacterium | reverse complement strand
ATCCGTGATTTCCAATTGTCCCATCGTCAGAGCAATGGTCCCTGATATCTCGGGAGCGGATGTGACCGTCTCAGGAATACCAGCGTTAGAATTCGCTAGTCCAATCGCTTCGCGCAAAGACAAATCGCCTACGCTGTAATTGCCGTCGTCCTCGTCCAATAACGTGTCGACCACCAGCGTCAGCGCCTGCCGCTCGTAGGCGCCAATATCGGCCGCCGCTCCAACGACGCGGCTGAATGGTGCTCCGCGCTGATCGGAATCGAGCGTACCGCCGAAGTGCGCCGCGATCTGGGTGGGCGTCAACGCCGTGTTGTAGATCGCCACTTCGTCAATCGTGCCCTGGAAAAACCGCTCGCCGCCGCCGCCGCGGGCGCCGATCGCCCAGTTCGCTTCGACCTCAACCGGACCTTGGTTGGTGTCCGTCGACGCCGCCAACAACTGGCCATCGCGGTACAGTTCCCAGCGAGTCTCGTTGTACAGACCGACCAGGTGCGTCCACTTGCCCGGCTCCACGTCTGCGGCAGGAATCGCCGCACTGGCCTGGACGGCCGTGCCGTTCCAGGAACCGACCTCGTAGTTGCCGTTGTTGATTCGCAGGTATATCTCACCCTGCGGTTGCGGACTGCTCGCGAATCCTTTGACCACGATGTTACGGATGCCGTTGGTCGCATCCACCTGCACCCAGGCCTCCAACGTGATCGGGCCGCTATCGATCTGTAGCGCAGCGGGGTTGCCTAGATCCACGTAGTCATTGGTGCCATCGAACGACGCCGCGTTGCCGAATCGACCGGTCGCACCGAGCGTCACGCCACCTTGGTACGTGCCGTTCTGCTGCCCGAGGGCGATGGCCGAGTCGACGGCGGTGGTGCCGCTGGTTTCCTCGAAGCGATAGCGGGCCACGCCCCCGTCGCCGGCGTCGATGGCCGGGCTGTCCGCCAGCAGCGCGTGGGTCTGCGTCGGACCGCCGTTAAAGGCCAGCGGGCCAAGCATCGGATCAGCCATTATCGTGCCGGTCAGGCCAGTGCCCGATCCGTCCTGAATCAGATTGTGGCTGCCGCTGAAACTGCCACTCAGGTCGCCGTTGGTGCTGCCGCTGACAATCGTGCTGTTGATGATTGCTGTGAGGCCGTTGTAAATGCCGCCGCCGTTCGTCGCCGTGTTGCCCGACAGTGTGCTGTTGCTGACCGTCAACGTGCCATCGTTGCGAATGCCGCCGCCTATCAAGCCAGCCGTGTTGCCCGACAGCGTGCTATTGGTGATCGTCAGCGTGCCAAGGTTGCTAACGCCGCCGCCCTCTGAGCGAGCCGTGTTGCCCGACAGCGTACTGTCGGAAATCGTGGCGGATCCACGTCGGATACGAATCCCGCCTCCGCGGCCGTTGGAGCCACCGCCTTGATCAGCCGTGTTGTTGCTGACGGTGCTGCCGGTCACGGTCAAGGTGGTTCCGGTCGTTGAAAAGTAAACGCTGCCGGAGTGGATGCCGCCGCCTTCGAAGAAGGCTCGGTTGCCGGTAATCACACTGTCGGCGACGGTCAGCGCTTCGAGCGAAAAGATGGCCCCGCCGTTGCGATCGTCTAGCATCGCGTTGGCATCGCCCGCCTGGCCGCCGGTCAGCGTCAGCCCGCTCAGCGCGACGTCGATGGAACTGTTGTTGCCATCATTGATGAAAAAGATCCGCGACATCTCCTGGGCGTCGATCGTCAAATCCGCCGCGCCCGGCCCGGTGATGGTGAGCGGATTGGTGATGGCCAACTGCCCGGACGTCAGCTCGATCGTTCCGGTCAGCCCGGCCTGAAAGACGATCTCATCCGCGTCGCCCATGGCATTGGCCATGCCGATCGCCTCCCGCAGACTCCCCGTGCCCGCATCGTCCAGGTTCATCACGGTAAACGTGGCCAGCAGATGGCGGTGTTCCAAAGCTTCCAGCCGCAGCCGGCGCTGCCAGATGCGGCGCGGGCGGGCGGGACGCCGGCGCAAGGTCAGGGAATCATACTTTCGCCGGTAAGTCATATTGGCACGTTCTGGCAAGTCGAGTATCGAGAAGCAGGACGGCAGCGAACAAGAACGTTCGCCACTTCACTCTAACGTTCCTGCAATCGTAACCAGAATGAGAGCCGCTTGCTACTGATTTGTTGCTGCGCAGAACGAAACTCTCCCTCCGGGAGAGTCGCGAGGAACGAGCGGAGCGGGGAATCCGGCCTGGACCGGAAGGCAAGGTCCACGGTGCAGAAAAGTCCCTCCCCGGCCGCTACCGCGTCCGACCCTCCCGCGAGCGGGAGGGTTGCACAACGCAGCACACGATCAACACGCACGTTGAAGATGCGGAAGTGATTCTTGATTCATTCCTTCGAGGGCTGGAATGGATATGAAATGCACGGCCGCGGAGCCAGATTCGAGTCATTGTCCTTAATTCTCCCGCGGACTGCCGGGCCGCAGCGAATCATGTTCCGCCGAGTCGTCCTTTTCGGTGTCGCGCAAAAGACGCAGTCGCCAATCGTCCCAGTTCTGACGCCGTACCTGCTCCCGGCGTTTTACCGTCATGCGCAGCCAGAAGAAGCCGAGTAGCATGATCGCGACAATCGAGGCCATGATAACCATAGTGCTCAGTCAGCGATGAATCCGAGGCTTTGTTTCAAATCTCGCGTTGTTGTCATGGGTGGCCGGGGTCGAGTGAAGCGAGCCCCCGGAATCCAAGGTTCTGTGGGGTCGCTTCGCTCCACCACAGCCACCCTTCTCGGGTTTTAAAACAGAACCTAGCCTTACGAGTAGACTCGAGGTTGTACCGTAAGTGTCGATTTGGACCAGTGTTCTTGAGACGCTGCAACAGTCGGCGAGCCCGCAACTGTCCTTGTCTTGACACGGAAGAAAATGCGTCCCGTCAACAAAATGATCGTGCTTGGTGGTGGCAGCGCCGGCTTTCTGGCGGCGCTGACCGCGAAGATCAAACTGCCTGAGCTGGAGATAAAGATTATCCGGTCTCCGGATATTGGCATTATTGGTGTTGGCGAAGGTACGGTCTGGACGATGCCCGTCTTCCTGCACGGCTATTTGGGGATTGATCCACGGCCATTTCATCAAACCGTGCGTCCCACCTATAAACTTGGCATTCGGTATCTGTGGGGACCACGGCCACGCTTTCATTACAGCTTTGACCGCCAGTTTAACTGGCACTATGACGCTCTCCCCAAGCCGAACGGCTACTATTGTGACGAACTCTTCGACTATGCCAGCAATGCCTGTGCTCTGATGGAACACAACCGCGCGTTCGCGGTGCAGCAGGATGGCGGGCCGGTGATTGATACGACCAGTGCATACCACCTGGAGAACGAGACGTTTGTTCGCTTCCTGGAGGATTATGCCACAAGACAGCTCGGCATCGAAATCGTGGACGATACCGTCCAGGAAGTGGAGCAGGATGCGTGGGGAGTTCGCTCGCTGATACTCGAGTCGGGTCAGCGCGAAGTCGCGGATTTGTATCTTGATTGCTCCGGTTTCCGTTCACGCCTGCTTGCGGGGGCTTTTGGCGAAGAGTGGGTCTCTTTCGAGTCCACTTTGTTTTGTGATCGCGCGGTGGTCGGTGGCTGGCAACGAACCAACGAACCTTTGCTGGCATTCACAACGGCCGAGACGATGGATGCCGGTTGGTGTTGGCAAATCGAACACGACAACTGGATCAATCGCGGTTATGTGTACAGTTCGTCGTTCCTTTCCGACGACGAGGCAGAAGCGGAATTTCGAAAGAAGAATCCGAAGATCGAGTCCACGCGACTGCTCAGATTTCGTTCGGGACGCTACCGTCGTTTCTGGCGACAGAACGTGGTCGCCATCGGAAATGCATCCGGGTTCGTTGAACCGCTGGAGGCAACCGCGCTGTGGCTCATCTGCAAACAACTGGCCGAGTTCGTTAACGTATTGAGGGATGGTGAGCGAGAAGTGGAGACGGAACAAATCGATGCTTACAATCGCAGCGTCGCCCTGTGGTGGGATTCGGTTCGTCGGTTCCTGGCAGTGCACTACAAGTTCAACACGCGAGTGGACACGCCTTTTTGGCAACAGTGCCATCACCACACCGACCTGGCTGGCGGCGAAGACTTCGTGAACTACTACCAGGCGGTAGGACCGTCCACGAACTGCGAAGGAACGCTGGGAAAAGACGACATGTTCGGCCTCGAGGGTTGGTTGGCAATGATGGTGGGCCAGCAAGTGCCCTACAAGCGAAAGTACCAGCCATCGCAGCGTGATTGGGAGCAATGGCGTTACATCCATCAAGGTGTCCGCGATCGGGCGCGGACCGCGATGCGGCAGGAGGATGGTCTGCGTATCATTCGAGCTCCCGATTGGAATTGGAACCTTGAATACTTCCGCCGCGCGTCTCCTTGGAATCCTCGCTAGTGCGAGTCGCACGGACGTGTAGCGTCTCCGGCGCTGTAAATCACCGTTTCAATTCGCGCAAAAACCGCTACACTCACGCGAAACGCGCTGTAGAAGCACGCACGCCGGGGCCGCTGGTTGAGTCGATCACACCGATGTCACTCGAAAGGCCCTCACCGCTAACACCTTTGCGATGCCCTGTTACCTTGTCACTGTATCGCATGGTGTACTTGATGCTTCTCACGGCCGGATTCTGCCATGCGGCCGCAAAAACATTTGCCGTCTCGAACGGGTTTACGCTTCGCTGCTCGATTTCTTCGCCGTTCAACGCTGCGCCTGCGCTCAACGGTGCGGGAAGCGCGGCGAAGGCATGAATCATCTCCGGCGACTGCCGGAGGATCTCAGCAGCCGGCGGGGCGGCCGGTAGGCGCGGGGGAGCGAGGAGCGGCAAGGCGGTGACGAAGTTCGTGGTGTTGTCACGGACGATCGACAAGTCCGCCCCATCGACCCGGCCATCGCGGTTGAAGTCCGTCGGGTGCTCCACATTGACCTGAGTAGCGACATGGTCGCGAGTTTCGGCGAAGTCGAATCCATCC
This sequence comes from uncultured Planctomycetaceae bacterium, assembly GCA_937967665.1. GTDB lineage: Bacteria > Planctomycetota > Planctomycetia > Pirellulales > Pirellulaceae > CALBSZ01. The sequence continues at coordinate 17,324 of CALBSZ010000371.1, read as the reverse complement.
GTGAAAGCGTTCGTCGGCAAGTTTCCGGAGTCGCCCACGGCGTTACCGAAATAGAACGTGTCGGGGCGTGACAGCCCAGTCGTTGCAGACGCGGCGACAGTGACTCGCAGCCACTGTCCGGCAATGGCGCCGTCGTCCCAGATAAACGTGATGCGATCACTGCCACCGACGCCGCTACCGGGACGAACATTCCAGTCGTCCGGGTCGGCGGCGCGGGGCCACGAAAGCAGGTCCGACGACGAGCCCACGACGAATTCAAAGTCGGCCAGTTCAGGGTGAGGCAGATTCAGCACGTCGATCATGATGCCGTTCAGGCCGTGGACATAACTGGTGTAGTTTTCGAAATCCGCGGTGCGAGTCGGAAACAGCGGTTCCTTGTCAGCGGCAATGGCCAGGTCATCGGAGGCATCGATTCCCGTACCGTAGTTGTCGTAGGTCGAGTTGTTATAAAACACCTGGCGGGCCATCACGGCGGTCTGATTGCCCATGGTTCCTGGTGTGCCGTGAGCCTCTCCGCTGGCGAACCAATTGAACGGATCGTTGTAATCGCCCGACGTATCGATCACGACCAGCGAACTATCCAAACCGTCGGCCAGTTCGGGCCAGAAACCGCCGTTATCGTAAGTGAAGTCAGCAATAATGCCATTCGTCGCGTCAAGCACCAAGACGTGTTCGCCGCCGTTCGAAAAGCGACCAGCGTATTCTCCGGCAATCGGATGTCCCGTTCCGTAACGGAGTTCGAATGCCGCCGCGTTGGTGACGACCAAGACGTATTGTCCGGGCGCCAGCGAAGTGATGGCGCTGCCTGAGAAGTTGAACGTCACGCCGTCGGCAAATCGCACGCCGGTCAGATCCAGGGCGGCGCTGCCGACGTTCCGCAATTCGACGAACTCGAAATCATCATTGTTTAATCCGGGATCCATCTGCAATTCGCTCGCTGCCGGAGAAGCGGGATTGTAATGCAGTTCCGTAATTCGCAAGTGATCGCGAATCCCGCCGTCAGGAGACGTACTCGTAACGTCGATGGTGTCGCTGGCCGCGACATTGCCGTCGAAGTCGACGGCTTCGAGCGTGATCGAATTTTGTCCCGGGTTGATGGGCACCGTTACCTGCCAGCGCGTGGCGGTGGTCCAGGTGATATCCAGCGGCTGACTGCTTCCCTTCAGACGGATGTCCCGCACATCAATCCACGCGTCGCCGTCGAGCGTGACTTGCAAGGTGTCTACCGTAAATGGCTGACCGCCATTGGTCGTGATATCAAAGGCCACGACCTGCGGAAGCTGGTCGCTTACGTAAGCTCCCCGCGCCGCAATGTAATTCAGCTCCGCCAAAAAACTCTGCCCGATCAGGCTGCCGTAATGATTGGTCCAGTCGGACATATAGGAAAAGTTGTACGTGTTCTGAATCAGGTGGTGCAGGTGACCATAGTAGGCGTGCAGGTTGCCGGGCAATTCAATGACGTTGGCCAGTTTGGTTCCGCCCCACAGCGGCGCGTTGACGGCCAGTTGAAACGAGCGATCCAGATCCCACGGCAACGCCAGCATCCGGTTGTCCTCGGGACGCTGGTACATGCGAAAATTGTGATTCCAGGTGCGCGTGTAGAAATCGTCGTTCCCCAACAACGACTCCAAGGCAAAGGTGCGCATCCACTGGTCGACATCCATGACCTGCTGAATTGCCTCGTCCAACGCCGCGCCGGTGAGTTCCAGGGCTTGCGACAATGCGATCATCAAGCTGTAGTCATCCTTTTCGCGATTGTTGCGGATCTGCCGGATCCAACGGTAGGCTTCTTTGTCGTCGCCCAAGTCCTGGAGTTCAAAATTGCCGCGAGTGTGCGTGTACGGATGATTCAGTTTCGGACCCTCCGGGTCACTCGGAGTGATCGTTGTCGTCGGCGTGTACAGCAGTTCCATGTTGTACAGAGTGCCCTCGTCGCCGTTGACGTATTGAGATTGGAAGTAGTCGTTCGTATAGCGAGCCATGCTCAACAAGGCCACTCCGTTGTCCTGCGAGCGAGGCGCGATAACATGAATCGGATCGTCGAAGAGGCTGGCGAGTCCGCCTCCGGAGGCATTGAATAGATGCTTGCCCAGTATCTCCTTTTTGGACGGTCCGCGCTCGATCGCAATGGTCTCGTGAACATCGCGGAAGAGATCGTCCGGCGAAAATTCGATATTGAATCCCGCGTGCGCGTCGTGCGTTCGCCCGAAAGCGCTGCCCTTCAACCGGACGCCGACATCGTAGTACACGACGTTCTCGTCCTGGATGACGGTGGCTCCCAATCGGTCGTTGCTCATGCGATTGGTATTGTCGTAGAGCCAGATTTCGTCGGCCGGTGTCATGATAATGCGCAAACTGTGCAGTTCGCCGGAGCCGCCGGCATTGTCATTGACTTCGAACAGGGCGCGTGAGTCGATCCCGGCCGCGGGGAACGTCGAAGTCGCGCCGGCCGTGTCGACGCCTTGCACGTAGAACTGGACGACGTTGCCGGCGGGCTGGCCTGGAATGAGTGCCTCGAAGTCGCCGCTCGGTTGCGACACCATGCCGACCGACTGCCAGACGCCGCCGTTGACCGCGTAGTTCAACGTCACCTGGCTAACTCCATCGGGATCAGCCGCACGGACAGAAACCGTGACCGCTTCCCCAGATGCCGGGATGACGGGGGCGTGTTGCAGCGCCTGGTAGGTGGGTCCTTGATTGTGAATGGCCTGCGAGTTGGCAGCGCCGGGGGTACCGTGCCGTTGCGGCACGTCCAGGTGCGTCGTTCTTTGCAGCCAGTTGAAGTACAGGCGAGTATTCACCTGATTCGAACCGCTCAACCACCTGGCCCGGAACGATATCTCGTATTCCGTCCCCGCCGTTATCGTCGCGCCGCCGGCGAGAGTTGTGGAGGCCTGGTTGTGCTTGTCCTCGGTGGGGCCGGTTGCGACCAGGTGCAGTACCTGATTCAAGGGGGCGTCCGGATCCACGATAACCTGGCTGCGGCCGTGGCTGCCGTGCGTACCGATGAGCCGCCATGTGTTTGGGGGAGCTCCCACGGCATCCGCTTCGAAGTCGCCGTTTTGGATGAGCTGGCGGGCAGCTCCGTCCGGCGATTCGACAACCTGGATGTCGTCCAGCAAGAGTTCTCCCGCATCCAGGAGCCCCAAGACGAATTCGTGCCAGATGTCGGGACCGATGCCGTCCTCCACGGCCACACCGCGATAGGTTACCGTCTGCCAGAGGCTGTCGTCGTATTCCACGCTCGGCAGCCCACTTTCCGCCGCGGCGTTGGCGGCGTGCAGGTCCACCAGTTCCAGGCTTGAACCACCGCTGTCAGCCTGTTCCGGCCAGCGTCCCCCGTCGTAATAATGCAATTCGTCTGCCGGGTTGCCAACGGCGTCGCGGAGTACGATTCGGTCGTTGGAACGGGAAAGCGTTCCCGTGAAGTTGCCGACGATATCGATACTCGGGTACTCGGCTGTCATCGCCACGAGGTCGTTCGTTACGACCAGGTACTCGCCGACATCCAGCAAGGTTCCGTCGGCGAAGTGAAAGTCCAGGCCGCCGTCAAACTGCCAACCGGACAGGTCGACGGCGGTGTCTCCGCGATTGGTCAATTCGATCCACTGCCGGGTTGGTTCGACGAACGGCTGACCATCCACATTCCGGGCCGGATAGTCGTGATACATGATTTCGCTGATTACGATGTCCGTTTCGAAGGCGAACTGATTGGGAGAACCGAACGTGGCGACGCTGGGAACCAACCAGCGCCCGGTAGCGTCCGGGTAGCGAGCCCTCCATTGATCTGTCACCTCGGCGCCGGCAATCACGGAACTTTGGTCGGGCAGGTACAGGAACAATCGGCTTCCGGCTAAAGGAGTGAAACCCAGGTCGTGGTGATCGAGAACCAGGAATTCACCGGGGGCCAGCGTGCGGTCGGCCAGCACGGCATCCGGTGTTCCCGAGTCCGTGCCGGCCACGATCATTCCAGCTAATTCCACCGGCTCGTCACCGGCATTGATCAGCTCCACCTGGAACGGCTGCTGCCCGGCTCCGGAAATTTCGTGGAAGGCCAGGTCGGGCAGGTCGATCGCGCCGCCGCTGGGATCTTCGGCAGGATTCTCCAGATCGAGAATGGCCGTCGCGCCGCCTGCCCGTATTTGCGCGATCTGTGCGGAGCTGAGGACTTCGTCGAAAATGAAGACATTGTCAATCGTCCCGCTCCAGGGGCACACGCCGCAAGCGTTGGCATTGCGGCCGACCTCGGTGTAGGTAAGCGTGGGGCCTGCCGAGTCGTTGGTTGTCAATACGGGCGTATCACTATCGACGTACAATTGCTGTGTTGATCCATTGAAGGTTGCTGCCAGGAAGGTCCAGTCCGTCGACGTGGGAACGCCGGAATGCTGGATTCCCCCTCCATGCGAGACGGCCCACTGATTGCTGTCGTGAAACAGAAAGCGGTCCCAGCCGCCATCGTCGTTCGACAGGATCGTATTGATGTTTCCACTAGGGTCGCTTGACTTGACCCACGCGCCCCAGGTCACGGCAGGACGGTTCTGCGTGCTCGTATCAATTGGCAAACGAATGAAGTTGCTGACATTGTCAGTAAACGAAACGGCCTGGCCTTCATAACCCGGGATAAAGGGAACCGAGCCGAAGAGGGCTCCATGATTGCCCGAGCGACTTTCATCGAACAGGTCATTGTCGAAAGGAAAGAACCCCAGCAGATTGCCTTCTTCCAGGACCCTGTCGTGTGCGAAATTCACAGCGCCTGGAGTGCCGCCGATCTGTTCGCTGAAAGTCCAATTCTCCGGCAACGCGCTGCCACTGTCCTGGAATCGCTTCGCCAAAGTCGCGCCGGAACCGTCCGCTTCCACCGGCCAGTTGCCGTGATCGAACGATGGACCATCGCGGTAATCCAGGCGATCCATGACTCGCTGGTTGTTACTCAGCAAGCGGAGCGATTCTCCCGAATTCGAAAGCTTCCCGGCAAAGGGGCCCAAAGATTGATCGAAGCCCGTCGCCGCCTGAAGCATGGCGGGATCGGCCGAAACGACCAGGTAGCCGCGTCCGGGTAGAATCGTGCCGGCGGGAAACGTGTAGTCAACCGCGCCCGACAATTGCCAATTCGATAGGTCCAGGTCGGCTGCCAGCTGGTTGTGAAGCTCTACCCATTCCGGAGTCGAATCGGCGGGGTGGTACATCAGCTCGTTGAAGACGGCCGTGCTATCGAGAACCCAGCGCGATTCCAGCGCTTCCATACGCGGGCGTCGACGGCCGTAGCGCACGCGAGTTCGCTTGTCATTTGTAGGCAGTACACGCACGCGACCGGTCACCAGTAGGGAAGTGGTTTTCTTAACACATTCTGAACGAGCTCCCAAAATGTTGCAAGTCAGCACGATGCTACGTCTCAGCACGTAGTTCCTGCCAATCTGGCGATCGCTTCAGGGGCCGTCCCCACGTAGAAACTCGAGCGCCTCGCGATGCGAGACGCCGTGCTGGTTGAACATGGCACGCGCCTGCAAGTATTGGGCGAGATTGGCGCGTGCCAGGTCGATCCGGCTGGACGTTTGCACCAATCGCTGGGCATGAGAACTTTTCAAGTAACCCAGCGCACAAAGCATGGGCATCCAGACAACCATACTGGATGTCATCGAAGTGCGCGTCGTGTAGGCGGGGGCAAAGTCTTCCGGTTGCGGGCGTGTATGTTGCCACATCGCCAGCCGTGGCTGGTGGGGTGAGGTTCGGGAACCCCGTTGCTGGTAATCTCGCCAGAACTCCGTGTCATCGCGACCGGCGTGGTAGTGGAAACTAACGAAGTCGACATAGTCGTCGTACATGGCATTGACTAACGAATTGTATTTCGCAGCCAACGTGGCAGCTGCCCGATGCGTGTAGAAGGGCAGAAACAGATCGGCCAACAACTGGATCTGGGCATTCTGGCCATGAATGGTGGTTGCTTCAAGCGCCTCGATGAATCCGCCCGCCAGACCAATCGCGCAGACATTCCCCTGCCAATGAGACGCAAAACGTCCGGGTTGGAATCGAATGATGCGAGGGCTGTCACCGGGCTCGACACCCGTAGATCGCATCTGCCGCAGTGCCTCCTCATCGCTGACGTAACGCGAGCTGTAAAGGTATCCCGTTCCCAGGCGGGATTGCGTAGGAACTTCCCACATCCAGCCGTGGGGCAGGGCAGTCGCCGTCGTGTAAACGGGTAGTTCCTGGTCTGCCTGGTACGGTACAGGACAGAAAATGGCGCTGTCGACCTTGATGTGCTGCGAGTAGTCGATCCACTTCGGACGGTACGCCTCGTTGAACAGCCGTCTTCGAAAGCCCGAGCAATCGACAAAAAAGTCACCTGCAATCACCTGGCCCGACTCCGTCACGATTTGCGTTACGATTCCCGATTCCGGTTCCTGAACAAATGACGCGACGGCGTCATCAATGTGGACGATGTTTCGTCGATGCTTGCACGACCTTCTAAGCCAGTCGGCCAGCAGCACAGCATCCAGATGGCAGGAGGCGTTGGAGTATTGGCCGGTCGTGACGCCCTCACGCCGAACGTAGTCCGTCCGATTCGCCCGCATCAGATGTGCGTAGATCTGCGCCTTGCCGAGTTGCACCCTGTCAGCGGCCGTGATGGCATAAAATTCTTCAAGGCCTTCTGGATATTGGCGTGGGAAGTAGGTGATCGGATTGTCAATCGGTGCCAGGTAATCGACACCGACGCGCTGCCAATCCTTAAACCAGATTCCCAACTTCAACGTAGCGTCGGTGTGGCGGAAGAAGTCGCGGATACTCAATTCATACCGAGGATCGTCGACTAGATTCAGCACGACGCCGGTGACGCTTTCGCCAACACCGATCGAACCAAGAGCCGTGGGATCAATCACCGTGATCGTTCGCGCCGGGTCGCGGCTCGAAAGGACCAGGGCCGTCAGCCAACCAGCAGCACCGCCACCAACGACGACAACGTTTTGCATGGTGCTACACTCTTTCCGAAGAGGTCATCTGGAAAGCTACACAACTAAAGGCTGCACGTTCCGCTTTTGGCAACATCGATCCTGCGTCAGCACACACCAGCTTACAGTATGTTCTGACCCGTTCGCTAATCGCTAGCACGTGCGACCGAACAAGCCGCGTCCGGCAGGGATTTCCGCCCGATGGCACGGTGGGCAAACGAGGTGGCAGAGACCGGTTCTTGCCCGTTTCTGTCACGACGACGTGGCTCTGAATCGTCACCAGCTTGAGCGAAAACGCTTAACCTCCATCGTAGTCAATGGTTACACCGCAGGTTTTCGCGCCATTTTTTCGTTGAATCGGCACGCTACGCACTTATAATCGTTAAGAGCGGTAATTCCATGGATGACCAAGTAATTTCCTCGGGTAGTACGCGACTACCGAATCGGAGTCTGATATGTCTGATTTGAACGGCCGTCTGCGCGCATTTCGTGACAACCGTCGCAAAGTCAACTTAAAGCGGAAGCGGGCTCAGGCCAGGCTGCAGTTGGAGAGTTTGGAAGCCCGGCATTTGCTGGCCAACCTTCTCGGCTACTACGCATTCGAAGGAAACTACGCGGACTCATCGGGTAACAGCAACCACGCGGCGCCGTCGCAGAATCCGAGTCAGGTGAGCATCACCAGTGCCGGCTTTCGTGGCCAGGCGGCCGACATCAACGATCCTGCGGCCAGCGGAGGTGGCAACACGGGTGGTTCGATCGACATCCCGATTGACGTGAATCCGGCAACCCAAGGGGAAGTGAGTTTCGGTGGTTGGGTCAACCTGGAGACCAATAACGGCTTCGGCGGGTTCATGGCGACGGACAATGGCGGCTGGGATCGTGGAATTCATATGGGTAACTCGCCAGCTGGACAAAACTGGTCGATCGCCAGCGGCGGAAATCTGAACACTGGCCCCACACCTCAGCCCAGCAATTGGGAATACGTGGTGGGCACGTTCAGTAAGACGACAAACACGGCAACTCTTTACATTGGTAATGACTCTTCAGGGACGAGCACGACAAGTACGATCTCTCGCGCGGACGGGGCATCGGGTGCGAGTCTGTCCGTGATCGAGATTGGCCGCTATGACAACCAGGACATGGACGGCAAGGTCGACGACATTTTTGTCTTTGGAGATGCCCTCAACGTCAACGAAGTGAACGCCATCCGCAACCTGCGACTCAGCGCGCTCGATTTCGACGTGCCGCAGGCCAATCAACTATTCAACTTGTTTGACAGCAGCAGCATTGGAACGGTGGGCGGTATGCGCTGGTCGCCGGCGAGCGGCCTGGCCGGTAACCCGGGTGAAGTGATCGACCAGGGTGGCGGCGATTGGGCCGTCGTGCTCAATTCCGGAGCCGGTACGGGATTGAGCGGAACTCCGTTGGCTCCACCGAATCTCTTAGGCTACTACCCGTTCGAAGGTGATTACACGGACGCTTCTGGAAATGGCAATGATGCTGCTCCGGGCCAGAATCCGAGTGAGGTGAGTATCACGAGTGCCGGGTTTCGGGGACAGGCCGCCGACATCAACGATCCTGCGATGAGTGGAGGAGGCAATTCCGGCGGCACGGTCGATATCCCGATCAACACCGACCCTCAAAACGTTGGCGGACCACTTGACGAGGCTACTTTTGGCGGCTGGGTCAACTTGGAAACCAACAACGGCTTTACCGGATTCATGGCCACCGACAACGGCGGCTGGGACCGGGGTATCCATATGGGCAACTCGCCGGCTGGCCAAAACTGGTCGATCGCCAGCGGCGGAAGCCAGAACACCGGTCCGACTCCACAACCGGGCAACTGGGAATACGTGGTAGGCACGTTCAGTAAAGTAACCAACACGGCAACCCTCTACGTTGGCAATGCCTCTGCAGGCACCAGTACCACTACCACGATCTCGCGCCCGGATGGCCAGAGTAGTGCTGGTTTAGGATTCCTTGAGATCGGCCGCTATGACAACCAGGACATGGACGGCAAGATCGACGACATTTTTGTCTTCGGAGATGCCCTCACCAACGACGAAGTCAACGCCATCCGCAACCTGCGACTCAGCGCGCTTGATTTCGATGTGCTGCAGGCGAATGAATTGTTCAACCTGTACTACTCCAACAGTAGTGGAACGGTGGGGGGCATGGCCTGGTCACCTGTCAGCGGTTTGAGCGGCAACCCGGGTGAAGTGATTTACCAAGGCGGCGGCGAGTGGGCCGTGATACTCGATTCTGTCGCCGGCACGGGCTTGCGAGGCTTACGTCCGCCCAACCTCTTGGCCTACTATCCGTTTGAAGGCGATTACACGGACGCTTCTGGAAATGGAAATGATGCTGCTCCATCTCAGAATCCCAGTGAAGTGAGCATCACGAGCGCCGGGTTCCGGGGACAGGCCGCCGACATCAACGATCCTGCGGCCAGCGGAGGCAGCAACTCGGGTGGTTCGATTGATATCCCGATTGACGTGAATCCTGGCGTTCAAGCGGAAGTCAGTTTCGGCGGCTGGGTGAACCTGGAGACCAATAACGGCTTCACCGGGTTCATGGCAACCGACAACGGCGGTTGGGACCGCGGGATTCATATGGGCAACTCGCCAGCGGGACAAAACTGGTCGATCGCCAGCGGCGGAAGTCAAAACACGGGCCCTGCACCTCAGCCTGGGAATTGGGAATACGTGGTCGGCACCTTCAGCAAGACGACCAATACGGCGACTCTCTATGTTGGCGATGCTGCTGCGGGTACCAGCACGACAACTGCGATCTCACGCGCGGACGCGGCCAGCGGTACGAGTCTGTCGGTAATCGAAATCGGCCGTTACGACAACCAGGACCTGGACGGCAAAGTCGACGACATCTTCGTCTTCGGAGATCTTCTCAATATCAATGAAGTGAACGCCATTCGGAACTTGCGACTGAGCGATCTTGATTTCGACGTGCTTGAGGCGGCGGAACTGTTCACCCTGTTCGACACCAACGGTAGTGGCACGGTGGGCGGCATGGGCTGGTCGCCTGCGAGTGGGTTGACGGGCAACCCGGGCGAAGTGATCAACCAGGGTGGCGGCGCCTGGGCCGTTGTTCTCGATTCTGTCGCCGGCACGGGCTTGCGCGGCTTACGTCCGCCCAACCTCTTGGCCTACTATCCGTTTGAAGGCGATTACACAGACGCGTCTGGAAATGGCATTGACGCTGCTCCATCCCAGAATCCCAGTGAAGTGAGCATCACGAGCGCCGGGTTCCGGGGACAGGCCGCCGACATCAACGATCCTGCGGCCAGCGGAGGCAGCAACTCGGGTGGTTCGATTGATATCCCGATTGACGTGAATCCTGGCGTTCAAGCGGAAGTCAGTTTCGGCGGCTGGGTGAACCTGGAGACCAATAACGGCTTCACCGGGTTCATGGCAACCGACAACGGCGGTTGGGACCGCGGGATTCATATGGGCAACTCGCCAGCGGGACAAAACTGGTCGATCGCCAGCAGCGGTAGTCAGAACACCGGTCCCACACCTCAGCCCGGGAATTGGGAATACGTGGTAGGTACCTTCAGCAAGACCACAAACACAGCAACCCTTTATGTCGGTGATGACTCGGCGGGTACGAGCACGACAACCGCGATCTCACGTGCGGACGCGGCCAGCGGTACGAGTCTGTCGGTAATCGAAATCGGCCGTTACGACAATCAGGACCTGGACGGCAAGGTCGACGACATCTTCGTCTTCGGAGATCTTCTCAACATCAATGAAGCCAATGCCATTCGCAACCTGCGTCTCAGCGGACTTGATTTCGACGTGCTTCAAGCTGCTGAACTGTTCAACCTCTTCGATACCCAAAGTAGCGGAACGGTGGGCGGTCTGGATTGGTCTCCGGCGAGTGGCTTGATTGGCAACCCGGGTGAAGTAATGGACCAGGGAGGCGGCACGTGGGCTGTCGTACTCGATTTCGTGGCGGGAACAGGCTTAGTGGGGATCAATAATCCGCCCGTCGTTACTGGTGGGCTGGTTGGTCCCAATCCAGATGAAGGTTCCAGTTTCACCTCGCAGTTAGCTTCCTTTACCGACCCGGATGCTGGGGACAACCATACCGCCACCATCGATTGGGGCGATGGTTCTCCTCTGGATACGGCCACCACTGTCGATCAGACGCTTCACACGGTTACCGGAACTCACACCTACGATGACAGCGGCGCTTATTCGGCCATCGTTTGTGTTGACGACGGTAACGTTGAGACCTGTGACACGTTGACAATCACCGTCAACAACGTGGCGCCAACAGTCGGGGTAGACAATCCCGCGGCAACCGTAAACGAGGGACAAACGGCGAACAATTCGGGAAGCTATGCCGATCCCGGCGACGATACCATCACGCTCAGTGCCGATGTGGGAACGGTCACCGATAACAATGACGGCACGTACGGTTGGTCTTTTAATACAACCGATGGCCCGGCCGAGAGTGGCACGGTGACCATCACTGCGATGGACAGTGACGGCGATTCCAACACGACCACATTCAGCCTCACCGTCAACAACGTGGCTCCCACACTGAACGATGCGTCATTCACCATTGACGAAAACGCGAGCGGCAATGTTGGCAGCATTACGGCCACGGATCCGGGTGCCGATACGTTGACGATAACCGAAACAGGCGGCTCCGGCGCGGCGGCATTTGATATCGACACCGCTGGCAACATCACCGTAGCCGACAGCAGCCTGCTGGACTATGAAACCATGTCCACCTTCGTTTTGAACGTAGAAGTCTCGGACGGGGACGGCGGGACCGACCCGGCAACGGTGACCATCAACTTGAACGACATCAACGAAGCGCCGACGATCAGCCCACAGACGTTTGCGGTTGCTGAAAACACAGCGAATGGTACGAGTGTTGGCACGGTAGTCGCCAGTGATCCCGATGCCGGGAATACGCTCACCTTCACAGAATCAGGCGGGAGCGGAGCTGCCGCTTTCGACATCGATTCTGGAGGCAACATTACGGTTGCAGACCAATCGCTACTCGATTTTGAAACGACGCCGAGCTTCACTCTGGATATCACGGTGTCCGACGGTTCCTTAACCGACTCCGCTACCATCACGATCAATCTGACCGATGTCGATGAAGGCGGCGGTGGTCCCAGTGGGCCATTGCAAGTGTTCGTCGATACGGCGGGGAACATGGTGGTGGATGCCAATGATGGGCAGACTCATCGAATCATCCTATCTGCGGGTCTGCATGGCAGCATTTATGTGCAAGTCGACACCGACTCGTTTGGCCCCTTCTTCCCTACGAGTGGTGTTGGCCTCATTACGACCGGCGATGGTCCGGATTATGTCGTTGTTGCCGGTAACGTCCAAAACCTCTGCGCCACAATGAATCTCGGAAACGGCGACAATTACGCCGCCGGCGGGCCGTGTGCCGACACGGTCGTTACCGGATCTGGAGATGATACGGTGTTGGGTGGCGGTGGTGACGATACCCTTTCGACCGGTGCCGGTGACGATCGAGTGGATGGTGGTCGCGGTAATGACACCATCAATGGCGAAGATGGTAACGACGAATTACTCGGGGGCGAAGGCGACGATACCATTAGGGGAGGCGATGGTAACGATCACGGAGCCGGCGGAGAAGGCAATGACTTTCTCAGCGGCGACGCGGGTGACGACACGCTGTCGGGAGGCAGCGGGGATGACATTATGTTAGGCCGCGCTGGAAGTGATCGCCTCTTTGGACGTCAGGATCGAGACGTGGTTCTTGGCGGTACGGATGCGGACGGCATCCACGGTAACGACGGTGATGACGCGGTGGCCGGTGGGGACACCAGCGCTACCGATTCCGATCTGGTCAACGCGGCCAATTCGATCTGGTTTAACACGTCCCTTGATTTCGTCACACGCGTGAACATGATGATTGCGGCGATCGGCGCGACCGCCGACAGCGCTGTGGACGGCGTGAATGGCGGGACGGGCTCGGACTTGCAGTTACTGGATGGTGTGGACAAGTTTACAGGAACCGCCAGCGACCATTTGCAGTTTCTTCCTTAGGCAGGTACCGGCAGGCTTGATTCGTGCTAACACGGTCAGGTCGATGCGAGCCAGTCGTTTAACCCCAATACCGTTCAAAGTATGTAGGACGGGCACTCTTGCCCGTCACATCTTGTGCTGGCGTTTTCACGCTCGTACAAGATGCGGTATGAGCGACGGGCAGGAGTGCCCGTCCCACGTGAAAATTGAACGGCATTGCGTTTAACCCTCAGCCGCAGGCGCCGGTGCTGGGGAAGTAAACAGTACGACTGCAAGAACAAACTCCCGCGCCAACGCCCCTCATCACAGCGATTTGCGAACCTTGAACGCAACTCGCGGACCGGCCTGACGAGCAACGATCGCTGAACACCTGCTACGCTGCCATGCGCGACCGCGTGTTCGCGCTTCGCTTGTGCCAGTTCCACGCTGTGCGGACGATATCGTCGATCCTGGCAAGCCGGGGACGCCAGCGCAGTTCCGCGGTGATGCGGTCGGCAAGCGCGTACAGCGTGTGTGGATCACCCCGGCGGCGGCCGGTGGTGGTCCGAGGAATCGGCCTGCCAACCACGTTTTCACACGCGGCGAGCACTTCTTTTACCGTTACACCAGTTCCCGTTGCTACGTTGTAGGTGCGGCATTCGCCTGGCCGCGTTGTTTCAATAGCAAGTTGATGCGCGCATGCCAGATCTTCGCAGTGAACGAAGTCCCGAATGCACGTGCCGTCGCGCGTCGGCCAATCGTCGCCGTAGATGTGAACCTTGTCGCGAGCTCCCGCTGCGACAGATAGAATCAAAGGGATTAATCGTGTTTCATTGACGTGTGCTTCCCCGAACTGACCATCCATGTCTGCGCCGGCGACGTTGAAATACCGCAGGATCGTGCTGCCCAATCGATATTTCCTGGTGTAATCGCGGATCATGTTCTCCGCGGCCAGCTTCGTCGCGCCATAGGGATGAGCCGGCTGGCAGGGCGTGAACTCCGTGATCGGTCCTTGATGGCTGTCACCATATACGGCGCACGAACTGGAGAATAGCAAGCGTTCGACGCCACACTGGCTCATGGCGTCGAGGACGTTCTTCGTCCCGGCAACGTTGATTCTCCAATATTCGCCGGGGCGCCCCAGCGATTCGTTGACTACCGAGAGTGCCGCGAGATGAATCACACCTTCGATATTCAGACTTGTCAGGCAGTGGCAAAGCGGTGCGATGTCGAGGATGTCGCCGCGGATGAGCCGCTCGCGTGGAACCGACCAATCGTTACCAGTCGACAGGTTGTCGTAGGCGAACGGGTTGTGTCCATGCCGCAGTAGCCATCGCAGGCATGCACTACCGACATATCCCGCGCCGCCAGTGAGAAGAATGTTCATCGGCTACTACTCACTTTCGAACATCGTTGGCCTTATGCCGCGCGACGCATCATCGCGTCTACGGCATCGGCCGGTGCGAGGTGGTTCTGAGATACTGCAGATGGGAACCGCAGTGTCTGCCGACGCATGATTTCGTCGTAGATGCTCATGATCTCCCGGCAATTTCGTTCAATCGGATAACGCAGGGCCAGCTTCCGCGCCGCACCGCCCATGCGCTGGCGTGTTGCTGGTTCGCAGAGTTGTCGCAAGTACCGCGCTAAAGCGACATCGTCCCGCGGGTCGTCAAGGATGAAGCCGTCCGTACCGCAGGTCAACAATTCACTGGCGCCGTTGGCACGAGTCGTGACGATTGGCAAGCCGCAGGCGGCAGCTTCGCTCACGCTCAGGCTGCAAGGGTCGTAAAACGTTGGCAGCACGAACGCATCCGCGGCAACATAGTGCGAAACGGGGTCCGCGACACGACCACAGAATACGATATGACGCTGGTCGGCGACGGGCAGCTTTCTTCGATTGCCGTCGCCCAGCACAATCAGCTTTGCGCGGTGACCGACGCGTGAAATCGCTGACACCGCACGAATCGCCGTTGCTAGACCCTTGCGGGCGAAATCGTGTCCCACAAACAAAAAGGCCACCTCGTCTCCGGCAATCCCCATGCGCTGTCGCATCGTCGCGCGAAGCGGCGCTTTTCCCATCGGCGAGAAACGTTCCGTATCGACGCCGTGGTAGACGACTCGGATGCGGTCTTCGTCCACTCCATGGTAACGCATGTAATCGTCGGCGCACATTTTTGATACTGCCAGAATGATCCGATCCGGATCACCGAATTGTCGCTCCATCAGCGTTCGAAATGCATTGTACCTAGGCAGGTACCGCAGCAGGTTGCGTTTGAATGGTCGAGCCCAGGCAGGAAGAGCAGCCAGCTTGTGCTCCCATTGCGAGATCCGCGAACCATCTTCGGATTGAAACAGGTCGCAATACCACCCCAGACCAATATCATGGATGATGTCCAAATCCAGTGTTTTCAAGCGCTCTTCAACAATGGCGGCGCGCTGCAGGCGACACTCCTGCCAGGCAAAAGTGTGCAAGCAAAACGGCGATGGTAACTCGACATTACTCGCTGCACCGGACACGATATGCACTTCGTGCCCATGGCGCGCGAGGCAAGTGGCATGCTGATATGCCCAAAACTCCGCTCCGCCGTGATGCGGATCAAAACGCTCGATCACCAATCCTATTCTCATCAAAACTCCATGTAAACGGACGTGCGTTGCTGTTCCTGTACCCTGTTTAAGCAGCGTCAGTGATTTCGTATCGCGACCCGTCATCCCGACCTTCGCGGCAGTCATTACGGTTTCCTGCCCATGGTGATCGATGGCTTCGCGTGGCCGGCAGGAGCCGGCGCAGCGCTCGTGTAATCTTGCGACGCAGTTTCCGGCGACTGTTCCAGCCATCCACCATGCGCTCGATTCTGACGCATAGTTCGCGGAACCGTTCGCGCGGTATCGCGGGGCAAAAATGGTTTAACGGGCTTTGGTGATGGTACAACGACATGTCGTAGTCCTCTCCGATCAACCCCTGCTGCCGACACAGTTCCCAAGCCTCCGTGAAGGGGTAGGGAGTGAAAATGCTGTAGACGATTTCGTCGGCTTTGCTGGCGCGCATGGCCCGCACTGTGTCCGCGAGCGTTGCTTCCGTTTCGTTTGGAAATCCCACCAGGAAGAAGGTTGTCAACTCGATCGCGTTATCGCGAATCACGCGACAGGCCTCCAAGGCCTGCTCGATCGTCGTCGCCTTCCGCATGTGCGCCAGCACGTCGTTGTTGCCCGATTCCACGCCCATAAGAATCGAGTAGCACCCCGCGGAACGCATGTGCGACACGACATCTGTATCGACGAGATTGGCATGTAGTTCGCAGCTCCATTCGATTCCGTTCCCATCCGCGATAAACGCGTCACACAATGCGTGGATGTGCTCCTTCGTCGTTCCAAACAGGTCGTCTTCAAAGTGTAATCGCCGCAACCCACGTGATTGTAATCCCCGCATCTCCCGGATGACGTTTTGAGGTGAACGCACGCGCGACTTCCTGCCCCATACATTGCGCGAACCGCAAAAAAGACAGTTGAAAGGGCAGCCGCGAGACGCGAAGAGATAGCGAAACGCAATCTGGGGATGCTCCTCGTAATCGACGAGTGTAGCGGCCGCGATTTCGTGCGGGATGCATAGTGTGTCGAGATCTTTGATCACGGGGCGCGGGGGGTTTTCGACTGCCTCGAGGTCCCCACGGACGATCGTGCCCTTAACGCCTTCCAGCGACTGGCCCCCGCCGATGGCTTGCAAGATCTCGACTAACGTCATTTCGCCTTCGCCGCGCACGACGATATCGAACTCAGGATCCTGCAGCAGCCGAGCTCCCGCGACGCTGGCGTGCGGTCCCCCGACAATCACGGTCACGTCGGGATTGATTTGCCTGGCAATGCGGCCAATCATGCGCGCGGAGGTAAGTGTTTGCGATAACGCTGTCACGCCGACAACGTCGGGTTTTATTCGCGTCATCTTGTCGCGGATCTCTTGCCACACAGCGCCGTCCATCGAACGCAGGTTGTTGACGTAGTTTTCGAAACCGGGGCCTGTCAGGTAGCTGACTTCCGTTGGATGCCGGCCATGCGGATGGAAGTCAGCGTTGTAGATCCATGCGTCCCAGTCGGTGTGCTGCCTGACGGCACCGGCCAGGTACGCCAGCGTGAGCGGGTATCGCGCGAGTGAAAACGAATCGTCGAACAACCGGTAAAACGGCGGTTGTATGAGCAGTATTCGAGGAGTGCTGTGATTTTCGTTCATGGTGGCAAGTTCGTTCCACTAGGCTTTGTTTTGAATCTCGCGTTGTTGTCATGGGTGGCCGGAGTCGAGTGAAGCAAGCCCCCGGAATCCAAGGTTCTGTGGGGTCGCTTCGCGCCACCACAGCCACCCTTCTCC
>CALBSZ010000370.1 GCA_937967665.1 uncultured Planctomycetaceae bacterium | reverse complement strand
GGGTCGCTTCGCTCCACCACAGCCACCCTTCTCCGGTTTTAAAACAGAACCTAGCGAGTTTCATCGTGCCAGAGGTTGATCGCGTGGCAAGCCGCATCGTCGTCGGGAATATCAACCGAACTCCGAAACCGGCCGTTCGGACGGTGCGCGGCCTTTCCGTCCTTCCAGCATTGCGTCGAATCCTTTTCGACGCCCGACGTAGCTGGAGAATTGCCGTCGTGACCTGGGGCCTTCTTCTGCTGCAGTTGTTTGCCGCACTGTCCGTTGCCGCTCCTCCGCAGACCGGTTCGAACGAAACAGCAAGCCGCCCACCATTTACGCTTCCGGACGGTTTCGCAGTGCAATGCGTCGCCGCTCCGCCACTGGTACGGCATCCGCTGATGGCGTGCTTTGATGAGCGAGGACGTCTGTACGTCGCCTGCAACGCAGGTCGCAACCTGCGTCGTGAAGAACTCGAAAAACAACTCCCCAACTTCGTGCGCCGCTTGGAAGACCGCGACGGCGACGGAATCTTTGATCACAGCACCATGTTCGCCGACCGCCTGACTTTTCCCCAGGGTTGCGTTTGGATCGACGGCTCGCTGTTCGTGGCTTCGAGCGGCGGCATCTGGCGACTGACGGATCGGGACGACGATGGCGTGGCGGACCAACGCGTCAAGATCGTCGGCGATTTCGGCTACACCGGCAACGCCGCAGACGTGCACGGCTGCTTTCAAGGGCCCGCCGGACGGATCTTCTGGTGCGATGGCCGTCACGGGCACGAGATCCACGATGCCGCGGGGCAAGTGGTGAGTCGGGGGCGCGCGGCACGCATTTTCTCCGCTCTGCCTGACGGGTCGGACGTGCGCACGTTCTGTACGGGCGGCATGGACAACCCCGTGGAAATTCTCTTTACCAGCACCGGCGATATGCTCGGCAGCGTCAACCTGATGTACTCGCAACCGCGGGGTGATTGCCTGGTCCACTGGCAATACGGCGGCGTCTATCCGCGTGAAGATTTTGCCACCAGCCTGGCCGCGGAAATGCGGACGACCGGTGAACTCCTGAAAGAGATTCACAACTTCGGGCATGTGGCACTTTCTGGACTGTGCCAGTATCGCGGCGCCATCTGGGGTCGCGAATTCGAAAACAATGTGTTCGTGACCGTGTTCAATCGCAATCGCGTGATCCGCTGCCAGTTGGCGCGATCGGGTTCGACCTATCGTCTTGCCGAGCACGAAGATTTCCTCGTCGCCGCAAACCCCGACTTTCGCCCTACCGATGTGCTGCAAGACGCCGACGGCTCGCTGCTGGTCATCGATACCGGCGGCTGGTTTCGCATCGGCTGCCCGCATTCGCAGGTGGCCAAGGAACACATTACGGGAGCGATTTACCGTATCCATTCCACGTCTGTAACAGGCATCACGGATCCGCGCGGCTCGCAGGTCCCCTGGGACCAGCAGGATTTCTCCAATCTAATGGAACTGCTGACCGATCAACGGCCCGCGGTCGGCGACCGGGCGGCGAACGAACTGGTGCGCAGATCGCGCAACTCAACAGAAGCGTCGACCGGTGAGCCGATTCGCCTGGCGTTGCAAACGGGGTCCGAGATGCAGCGCTGTCGGCTCATGGACGTCGCGGGCAGGCTGGACACCGAGTGGTCGTTGCCGCTGATCGTAGCGGGCCTTTCCGACCGTGCCGCGGCCGTGAGACAGGCAGCAGCCAGCCAGGTACACTTCGCTCGCCTACCCGTGACGGATAGCTCGCTGCTAGCGTCGCTGCAGCAGTTGCTGCGCGATGAAGACCTCGCGGTTCGCCGCACCGCCGCCATGGCACTGGGAAACGCGGCACGGGAAAACGAGCCGCTCTCTGCGAGCGAAGTTGCCGGCAGCTTGCTTTCCGCGGCCAGCCAGCCCACGAACGACCGATTGGTGCAGCATGCGGTCACCTATGCGCTCATCGAAGTCGGCGATCGCGAGTCACTTGCCCGCGGGCTGCTCGATCCCGACGAAATCGTGCGCGAAACAGCCGCGGTAGCGATCGAACAGTTGCGGCGTCCGCTGCCGCACGCAGAACGCCCGCCCATTTCCATTCCTCCGCCCGCCCGTTCCCGGGCGCTGAGCGCTGAAGAACAGCAGCGATTACTGGCCTTGGCAACAAACTTGCCAAAGGGCGTGTCAGCGACCGGGGAGACCGTGTTTCAAAGTGACGTAGCGGCGTGTTCCAAGTGTCATCGCATTGGCCAACGCGGCGGGTCCGTCGGCCCCGATCTGACGTACATTGGTCGAATCCGAAACCGACGCGACCTCCTGGAATCGATTGTCTACCCGAGCGCAACGCTGGCACGCGGGTTCGAGTCCTTTTCGATCGTGACGCGCGGAGGCACTTCGTTTTCCGGAATCCTGCTGGGGGAAACCACGTCAACGCTGCGCATTGGCATCGACAAGGGAACATCTCGCGACATCCCGATCGCCGAGATCGAAGGAATCGCAGCCTCCCACCATTCGATCATGCCCTCGAATGTTTCAGAGCAGCTGACCTTGCAACAACTTGCCGACCTGATCGCCTACTTGCGGTCGCAAAAGTAGTTCATAGCCGGAGTATCAAGCGCGAAGGTGCCATCCGACACGCGGGATGGCATGTTCTCAGATGTTGTTGGTGCCCACGGCCCAACTGCACGTCGTTGAATCCGTGCAGGTTGAAGTGCGTGCCCGGCTTCGCGATGACGATTACAACATCATCGGCCGTACTTTTCTCCTTAGCATTCCCCCTGGGCGCGATGGACTTCGGCGGGGGGATAGCAGCCGGGGAGATCTTCGGCGTACCATTTCGCCAGGACGGCCAGCCATTCGGGGCGGCTTCGCACCGTGGCGAATTCCTTGCGAACCCGTTCGTGTTCCGGATGCAGCGCGGAGTATTTGATGCCGAATTTCCGCATCACCGTGCCGCAACGCTCGGTGCCATATAGCTGTTCGGATAACCGATAGTGTTCGACCAGGATGTCACGTTGTTCCCACAACGATGGTGGATTGGGCAACGGGTCTCCGCACGCCAGCGCGCGGGCCTGGGCGAAAATCCAGGGGTTGCCAATGGCGCCGCGGGCGACGGTGACCCCGTCCACGCCCGTGCGGGCGATCATGTCAAGGCAATCCTGAGCAGAGAAAAGATCGCCGCTGCCCAAAATGACTTTGCTCCCCGCATGACGCTTCACTTCACTTAAGAACGACCAGCGACTCGGACCGATGTAGCGCTGCTGGACCGTCCGGCCGTGCACGGTGATCGCGGCAACTCCGCTGGCAAAAGCACCGTCCAGGATCTCGAAAAAGTTGTCGCGGCTTTCGGGCGAATCGTCCATCCCGCGTCGCATCTTGACAGTAACGGGAAGATGCGCGGGGACGGTGTCGCGGGTCCGTCGAATGATTTCCAAGGCGACCGCGGGCTGACTCAGGTGAAATCCGCCGCGACATCGACCCAAAACTTTCTTTACCGGGCAGCCGAAGTTGATATCTATGACGTCAAACCCTGCTTCCACTAATTTGGCCGCACCAGCCGCGAACTGCTCCGGTTCGGAGCCCATCAGTTGCCCCCCAACCGGATGTTCTTCGTCGCTGATGTTCAGGTAATGCTGCGTCCGCACCCGCTTCTTCAACTGCACCAGAAACTGGTCCAGCATCACCTCGCAGATCGCGTACGAGGCACCTAATCGCCGGGCGATCACGCGCATCGGCAAATCGCTATATCCGGACAGGGCCGCCTGGACGACAGGGAAACCGATCGGGACATTGCCCAACGACAACGGTTTCAACGCAACGGGTTCGGTAGCCTGGGTCATGTTTACTGGCACGAGTGGATGACAACGATTCGCAATCGGCATTCTATCGCATGGCCTGTGGAAACTCGACCGCCAGAGCCGGGAAGGAAGTTCGATTTTCGTGTGATGATGAATCTGACGCAATGTCGGTTACGCGGTCTGCATGCCGGCAGGCGAGTCTGTGGGACGCGATCGAGTCGGTAAAGACCAACAAGGCGATCGAATAATCGGGCTGGCGGGAATATCCACGTCCCCTTTCTCGGAATGAGACGATATAATAGCAGTGGTCGTCTTTTCCCGAAGAGCAGTTGATATGGCTCATGCCGATTCACAACCTCTCGATTTCTCGGATCTTGAGGCCGCGCCTCTGGAAGCGGTTGACTTGAGCGACGAGTCAAATGAAGTCGCGGGTCCCGCAGCGCGACTGCCTCGACGTCCCTCGCTTCTGGGCCGGGACTTTATCCAGAACTTCGGCGCGATGGTCGCCTCGATGGTCGTGCATCTGTTACTGCTCATTGTGCTCGGCGTCATGTCCCTCCCTCCCGAAGTGCAACGCGATCTCAAGACGCTGGTCTCGGCCGTGTTCGAAGAGCGCGAAGAAGATCCGGTGGTCATGGAGCTTGAGGAGGATATCGAGGCCGTGACGGAAGAGACCATCGCGGTCGTCAGCAGTTCACCCATGGCCGGCATCACGGGCGGTGTTTCGGGGGGTCCCACGGAAAGCGTGAATCTGGATCAAAAAGTCGTGGCCATGGCGGACACGCCTACGGAGATCTCCATCACGCCGCCCACCTTGCAGATTCCGTCAAGCCATCGCTTGATCGAGGCCGTTCCTGACGGTGAGTTCAAGGGAGAAGCTCGCGCCATCGTCGACGATTACCAGCAGGCCATGGATCGTATTACCCAGGAACTCATGTGGATGCTGGATAAAGGGAACGTCCTGGTGATCTGGTGCTTCGATCAATCAGAGAGCATGAAAGACGACCAGCAGGAAATTCGTTTGCGGATCAATCGCATCTTCGGCAGGGCCCACGATGATGTCCTTACAACTTCCGTGGTCAGCTACGGCCAACGCTTCGCCACCCTGACGCGGAAACCGACGAGTGACCTGTACGAGATTCGCAGTGCAATTGAGTCCGTGCCGGTAGACCCGTCTGGAAAGGAAGTCATGTGCCAGGCGGTCGGTTATGCCATTGCCGGTCATCGCGAGTACTGCGCGAAAACCAACCGCCAGATGGCGCTGGTATTGGTGACCGACGAGAGCGGCGATCGCGATAACAACGCGCGTTATTTGGAGGCGGCCATTGCCGAAGCAAAGGCGGCGAAGTGTCGCGTTTATGCGTTGGGGCGTGAGGCGGTTTTCGGATACCCCTACGCCTACATGCGCTGGAAGCACCCTGAAACCAAACGCATCCACTGGCTGCAAGTCGACCGCGGACCGGAAACAGGCTTCGTAGAGCAGTTGCAGACCGATGGCTTTCGTCGCCGGTACGACGCCTTCTCCAGCGGCTTCGGCCCGTATGAGCAGACTCGGCTGGCCCGCGAAACAGGCGGCATCTTCTTCATGCTTCCCAGCATGGATACCAGTATTGTCCGCGGCGAAAAGCGGCGTTACGAACTGGAGGCCATGAGGAATTACCGGCCCGACCTGCGGGCCCGCATCGAAGTGCTGGCGGATCGCGACGAGATCCCCTTGCGCATGCTGCTGTGGCAGATCATCACCGACTTGAATCCGTATTCTCCCCAGGCCAAGGACGTGGTCGAGATACGCCACACGTTTTCGCGTCGCCCAGACGAATTCCAGAAGCAAGTCAATGTCGAAATCCGCAAATCGCTGATCCTGCTGAAATACTTTGGCCTGGCGCAGGAGGAATTGGAAAAGAACCTGGTGTTGCGCGAAAAGGAGCCTGATCCGCGGTGGCAGGCGAATTTCGATCTGATGCACGCACAACTGATTGCCTACCAGGCTCGCATCTACGAATACGGCGCGGCGTTAGAGGATTTCATGCGTCATCCTCAGGTAGTGCCGCTCCAGAAGCCGCCGAATCTGACACTGGTGCATTGGGATATTTCGACGCACGGCAAGACGCTGACTCAAGAGAGTCAGTCGTATATCGAACGCGCGTCCCAATTGTTCAACAAGCTCATTGAAGATCACCCCGGTACCCCTTGGGCCGAGCGAGCTCGCTGGGAACTAAGACGCGGTTTTGGCGTGAAGCTTGTCCCGGATTACGATCCGCCGCATCCCCCGGCTTCCGGACGTGTCCAGATTCCCAAGCTATAGTCTCAGAACGCCCAGCGACGAAACCCGCGTCGACTGCCGGCAGCGCCGCCATTGGTCGTGCGATCTTAACTGGACAGCGCCACGTTTGCGGCAATCCGCCAGAATACAAGCACGCAGCGCAAGCAAGTGTGTCGGGGGCTTCCGTGACTCACTCGCTCGTGCTGCGAACTTGGAGGACGACGGAACCTGGCGCTGTCGGATTAATCTCGGGCAGCCGAGAGTAACGCGCGTTGGATGGCGCCCAGGTAGGAAGGCTGGGTGCTCGAAGTTGTGTTTGCCGCGGCCGTATCGGCCTCTTGCGATTCGATCAGAATCGTGCTCGTCGCTGGCGGTGCGACGGGGCTGCCAGCGTCACGTCGCGCGTTCACCACGCCGTTAACCGAAACCACGGATTCCACGTCGGGTACGGGCGGCAGGCGGCGCAGCGACGTCTTGCGTGAGTTTGCCGTGGCGGTTTGAAACCAGTTCGCAACCTCCGCTTCCCGATCGGCGGCAATGTCGCCTCGACGCCATTGTTCCAGCAACGTATCTCCGACGTCGCGACGCGCATCGTACTCGTGTCGCCATCGCCGAAAGGACTTGTACAGCTGAACGCGGTATTCCCGCGCTGCCGTTTCCACATCATCGGCCGTGCCCAAGGGCGTTTGGGTGACGAGGCAGACAACGGCGCAGGCCAGCAGCGTCATGAGGACGATCTTACGGAGCATCATGGTACACCTTGGAAAAAAATCTCGGTTCGCACCGTCCGGACGGCAGGAAGCCAGTGCGGCGGTTGGCCTTCCGAAGTCGCTATGCAAAGGTACGTTTCACGGCGCGTTCGTCAAATACTTGAATCTCTGCCCGGGTCTTACGACCGTCAACTTTGCTATAATCCGGCGAAAGTATCGTGATTTCGATAAAGGTATCCCGTGCGAGAACTCGTCCGTCCCGCGATCTTGATGGTGATCATCTTGCTGGTCCTGATCTTGCCTTTCCTGGCATTTGGGGACCGGTTTGAAGCATGGGGCGACTCGCTGCGCGAGACGCCACCACCTGCCGGAACGACCGCGCTGATCGTGATCGGTCTGCTGTCCACGGACATCTTTCTGCCAGTCCCTTCCAGCGTTGTCAGCACGTTGGCCGGTTGGCAGTTGGGCTGGCTGGTCGGCACGCTCGTCTCGTGGCTCGGCATGTCCGTCGGAGCAGCTTTGGGATTCTGGCTGGCACGGGTGTGGGGTCGTCCGATTGCCATGCGTTTGTCCAGCGAGTTGGAGTTGGAGCGGATGGCTCAACTGAGCCGCCGTTTCGGGCCGTCGCTGCTGATGATCACTCGCGGTGTGCCGGTCTTTGCCGAAGCAAGCGTCCTGCTGATGGGTATGAATCAGTTGCCTTGGAAGCGATTCCTGCTGCCGGTCGGCGTGACCAATCTGGTGATCTCCCTGGGTTATTCGATCTTTGGCGACGTCTCGGGACAGAACGAGTGGCTGGAATTGGCGATCGCCGCGTCCATTGCAATCCCGGTGCTGTTGGTAACAATGTTCAGGTTCTGGTTCTGGCGAAAAGGATGAGGCGTAATGGATAAGACAACTTCTGGCATCCTCGATTCGTGCGACTCCAGCTTGTTCGAGGTTCAAACGACCGCGAGCGGTCCGCGCGGGGTCTTGCCGCTGAACGACGACTTGCTGCGGAATGCGGCCAGCGGCGACCTGTTCGGCATGACTCAGAGCGCTGGCATGGGGTGGGATCCGCTGGAATTGCTCAATCCGCAATTCTTGATCTTGAGCACAAAAGGCGGCGTGCGCGCGCCGGACGGGACACCCATTGCCTTGGGTTATCACACGGGACATTGGGAGGTGGGCTTGTTGATCGAGTCCGCGGCGCGGGAAATCAAGGCTGGCGGGGGAGTACCCTTCGCGGCGCATTGCAGCGACCCTTGCGACGGTCGTACGCAAGGCACGACCGGCATGTTCGACAGCTTGCCTTACCGCAATGATGCCGCCGTCGTGCTGCGCCGGCAGATTCGCTCGCTGCCGCTCCGCTCCGGAATCGTGGGTGTGGCCACGTGCGACAAGGGGCTGCCGGCCATGATGATGGCGTTGGCCAGCATGCACGACCTGCCCTCGGTGCTGGTCCCGGGCGGTGTCACGTTGGCGTCGGCCGGCGCCGAAGATACCGCGAAGGTCCAGACGATCGGCGCCCGCTACGCGCACGGCGAGCTCTCGATGGAAGATGCGGCCGCCGCAGGTTGTGCCGCGTGCGCTTCGCCCGGCGGCGGATGTCAGTTTCTGGGGACCGCCGCCACCTCGCAGGTCGTGGGCGAAGCGCTGGGCATGAGCCTGCCCCACTCGGCGCTCGCCCCCAGCGGACAGCCGATCTGGCTGGACATGGCAACTCGCAGTGCCCGCGCGGTCATGGCATTACAGCGGCGCGGCATTGCCAGCCGGGAGATCGTCACAGAGGCCAGCCTGCACAATGCGATGGTCGCGCACGCGGCCTTCGGCGGTTCCACCAATCTCCTGCTGCATATCCCCGCCATCGCCTTCGCCGCCGGACTGCGACGCCCCACCGTGGACGACTGGAACGAAGTCAATCGCAGCACGCCCCGCTTTGTGGATGTCCTGCCCAACGGGCCAACCAACCATCCGACGGTTCGCGTTTTTATGGCCGGCGGCGTTCCCGAAGTGATGCTCCACTTGCGGCGCAGGAACCTGCTGCGGACGGATGCCCTGACCGTTACGGGCCTGACGCTGGGAGAAGTGCTGGATTGGTGGGAATCGTCCGCGCGGCGAGAAACCTTACGAGCGCAGCTGAAACAGCGCGATGGTATCGACCCCGATGACGTGATCATCGAACCCGATGAGGCTCGACGGCGCGGCATGACCAGCACCGTCTGTTTTCCCGTCGGGAACTTGTGCCCGGAAGGTTCCGTCGTGAAAGCGACCGCGATTGATCCGGCGGTGGTCGATCCGGACGGCGTCTATCGAAAGACCGGTCCGGCGCGGGTATTCACGACCGAAAAACAGGCCATCGCCGCCGTCAAAGGCCAGACGGACCATCCCGTCAAGCCGGGAGACATCATCGTACTCTGCAGCCGCGGTCCGATGGGATCGGGCATGGAAGAAACGTACCAGATTACCTCGGCCCTCAAGTACGTCAGCTGGGGAAGCGATGTCGCGTTGCTGACCGACGCCCGCTTCTCAGGAGTCAGTACGGGAGCCTGTATCGGGCACCTGGGCCCGGAAGCCCTGGCTGGTGGTCCGATCGGCAAAGTCCGCGACGGCGATACGATTCAGGTGATCATCGACCGCAATCGCTTGACCGGCACGATCGACCTTGTCGGCGAAGCCGACCGGCGGTTCTCGGCTGCCGAAGGGGTCGAAATCCTGAATGCCAGACCGTTGCGCGAAGATCTGCGGCCCGACGAAAACCTGCCCGACGATACGCGGCTCTGGGCGGCGCTGCAACGAGTCGGCGGCGGGACCTGGGGCGGCTGCGTTTATGATGTGGACGCCATCGTAAAGAAACTGGAATCGTAGCCTGAGTTGCCGCGTGCCCGACGATCGCGCTAGGCTCTGTTTTAAAACCCGAGAAGGGTGGCTGTGGTGGAGCGAAGCGACCCCACAGAACCTTGGATTCCGGGGGCTCGCTTCACTCGACCCCGGCCACCCATGACAACAAAACGAGATTTGAAACAAAGCCTAGTTCCGGAGGCCGAGTGTCAGTTCGACATCGCCGAGCGGAATGCCTATCTTGTCCGCAATGAACGTTAACGAACACCCTTGATCCGCCAGGCGAAAGACCTCGCGTTGCGTGTATTTATCGACCGGGACAGGCGAAGCTTCTTGCAACGGCGGCAGCTGGCCCTGGTCACTGGCGTCGGCGCTGGCCAGTCGTTCGATTTCTGCAAGCGTGTCGCGGCAACCGGACAGCCCGAGCTGTTCCGCGCGGCGGAGCGCGGCTTCCAAACGTTCGATTTCCCCGCGCGACTGAATCACGAGCGCTTGCAAAGCGCTGATTTTGCTGTCGAGTTCCGCTTTCAACTCGCGGGCGGTTTCGTGCATTTCCACCTGCCAGCGGAGGATCTCCGGCGGGGCACTCATCAGCGGCTGCTTGGAATTTGGGCCGAGTTTGTCGAGCGCCGCCGTCTGGTCGCGAACTTGCGTCGACGGAACCTGTTCTTTCCGCAATCGCTTCCGATAGCGCAGATGCCGCCGCAGCAGGATGACGATCATCAACACCACTCCGAGCGCAAACATGGCCGTGGAAAGATGGCTGGCTAACAAGAACATGGGTTCCTCTCTTGAACCTTAAGCATGAGTCATGAATCACTTTCTATTCTTAGACTTGCGGATCGTTTCTGTGCCGCCTTGTTTCAACTGGTTTAAACCGGATTCCGCTCTCCGCTCGTGCGTCGATCGACGACCATCGTCCTTGGCGATCAACCATCAAACGCGCGCCGCGCTGCCTCCATCACTTCTTCTAACGGCAGTTGCTTCTCCATCGCCAGACGGCGACAGTCTTCGTATTCGGGCGAGAAACGCCTGGTTCCATCAGGCAGCGTTGCGACTTTTCCGGTCACCTCGCCGTGCACGGTTGTCACCGCATGTTCGGTCCGAGCCAGCTTCTGCCGACCGACTTTCGATTTGCGAATACCCAGCGTGGACGTCTCGCGAAACAGCAAGGTTTCCAGTTCCGCCACGTGCGACTCGTCACACAAGACGGTCAACAGCACACCCGGTCGATTCTTCTTCATTTGAATGGAGGTCGTATACACGTCCAGTGCTCCGGATTGCATCAGCCGCTCGGTGCAATAGCCCAGCACTTCGCCCGTCGTGTCGTCCAGGTTGGTTGCCAGTTGCCAGACGATGTCTTGCTGTCCGGAGTCGGCCGTTGTACCGACGTACAGCCGTACCAGATTCGCCTGCTGCTGGAGATCACGGGTACCCGCGCCGTAGCCGATCCGCGCGATCGTCATCGCGGGGAGCGGTCCGAACGACCGGGCTAGCGTGGCCACGATGGAGGCGCCGGTCGGGGTGGTCAGTTCCGCTTCGATGTCCGAGGCGGCCAGCGGGATACCGGTGAGCAATTCGGCGGTCGCCGGCGCGGGTACGCTGACACGCCCGTGCGCGATTTCCACATGCCCGGACCCGGTGGGAATGGGGGAACATTCGATACGGTCCACGCCGAGCAAGTCCCAACCGATCGCACTGCCGACGATGTCGGCGATCGAATCCACCGCCCCGACTTCGTGAAAGTGCACCTTGCGAATCGTCGTGCCGTGCACCTTTGCTTCGGCTTCGCCGAGGCGTGTGAAGATACGGACGGCCATCTCCTTCTGCCGGGGCGTCAAAACCGCACTGGCATCGATCATGTCGGTAATATGGTGCAAGTGGCGATGCGCGTGCTCGGGCTCGTGCTGGACATCGATCTTCGTCGCCCGAAAACCCTTCTTTTTCACTTCATTTGCCACCAGTCGGCAACTGGGCAGCCCCAACGAATCGATACCGGCCTGGATGGCGGCGAGTTCGACGCCGGCATCGATCAGCGCACCCAGCGTCATATCGCCGCTGATGCCGCTAGCACAGTCAAGGTACGCAATCTTCATTCATGTCTCCTGATGCTCAGGCCGTAATCATAACCGTTCGCCAGTGCGGCACGTAGACCGCTTTTGGCGTTGACCGCGTTCGTGTGGCTCGGGTACAAATCTGCTCCCTATCAAGCAATGTGCATCGTTGCGAATCGCGGTCAGGCCGAGCACGGCCTGGGAACCGCATTACTCGCTGCCGCTGGCACCTACGAGATTCATGGCAACTGCATCGCTGGACAACAAGGTTTCCCTGCCTTCGACCCCTTGGGGCCTGCTGCCGCCGCGGATGCGCGTTCTTTTCGTTACTGGCCCGCGGCGTGCGGGCGAATGGCTGGCTCAGGCCTTCGCCGCCGATAGCGCCTCGGACATCGCGTTGGACGAAGCCGTGGGCATAGCGGCCGGGGTCGCGCGGCTGCGTGACGAAGCCTACGATGCCGTCCTGATCAGTCACGACCCCGAGAACTTGAATGCCTTGGAGTTGCTCGACGCCATTCGCGCGGGTAGCAGCGACGATCAGCCGATCGTCGTACTCGGTGACCAAAGCGAACAGGAGATGGCGGCGTTGTGCTACGAGGCAGGTGGGGATGCGTATGTCTGTGTCAAATCCGCAACCACGCGGGCTCTCATTTGGACCGTGGCCCGCGCCATTGAACGGCATCGGTTGATTGGCGAAAACCGCCGGCTGCAACAGTTGCAACAGCGTCGCATTCAGTTGGAGCATGACGAAGCCCTGCGGCTACTCGACCAGCAACGCGGCATGATCGCCGACCTCGAACAGCTCAGCAGGGAAAGCCCGGCCACGGCTAGCGGCGAGATTCCGCCAACGCCGCTCGAGGTCGAAAATCCGGAACCGCTCCCCGACGCTTTGGTGGAGCACTATCGAGAACTACTGCGTGCCTACGTCATCATGGGGACGGGAAACCTGGCCGACGAAATGCATCGACTGGCTGCCCTGCTAGCGAGCGCGGGCATGAACGCCTCGGAAGCCATGCAACTGCACTTGAAGGTTGTCGAGGAAATGCTGGAAGGACTGGGCAGCCGCAGCGCGCGGCACGTCATGAATCGCGCGGACATGCTGGTGCTGGAGGTGATGATCAACCTGGCCGAAAGCTATCGACTGCGCAAGCTGCAAGCCTCCCAAACGCCGCACCGGCAAGCGTTTTCCGGCTTGCACCGGGGCGCTGATTCGGGTCCACCCACCGCCAGGCATCCGGCAGTGCGCGGCTAGCGCTTTGTCAAGTAGAAGCATTGGGGTTGGGTGGCTGGGGTCGAGTGAAACGAGCCCCCAGTGTTTTGCAGCCTGGGAGCTCACTGTCGTTCGAACCCAGCCACCCTAAGATTAAGCGTTGACAAAGCACTAGTTCTTCTTCTTTTTTGCTGCTTTCTTCTTAGCGGCCTTTTTCGCAGCCTTCTTCTGCCCGCCTCCGCTGGCTTTTGTCGCTTTCTTCTTCGTTTCGCCGAAAGCCTTCGCCCAATTGTCGGAATACTTCTCGGTAGCACCAGTTCTCAAGATCGTCACGGCTCGTTTTCCTCTCCGATGGTTCTAATAATCCCTAACTCTCGTCGTTGTTAACGTATTCGACACGTCAGGTCAAGGCTCAAGAACCGCGCTTTGATAGCGGGCCGTTTGCATGGTGCTGGCAGCGGTACCGGTTGCCCAATCGGAATCCCCGTTGTTTTCGGAATTAGCCTCACGTTCGCTACAGTCGCGTTCCGATATGCTGAATGTTGACACAGGGAAGTGGCATTTCCGTTATTTGTACAAGGATGCGCGCATGTTAGTCATTATCAGTGATCTCCACCTTTCGGACGGCACCACAGGGCCTTCGGTGCATCCCGGAGCTTTTGAGCTGTTCGGTGAAAGATTAAGCGATCTGGCCATGCGGGCTTCCTGGCGGAGCGACGGCCAGTATCGGCCCATCGACCGCATCGATCTGGTGCTACTGGGCGATTCACTGGACCTGATCCGTTCGCATCGTTGGCTCGACACGGACGTGCGGCCCTGGCATGACGCGCAGTCGCCGTACATGGTCGAAACCGTAGCCGACATCGTCAACGGAATCCTGCAGACAAACCATGCGGGGCTTTCGGTCCTGCGATCCCTGGCCGCGGAAGGTGCGATCCGGGTCGCACCGGCCAGCCAGCAGGGTCCGGTCTACGATCACCAGGGCCAGCCGGTCCCGGTCCGGATCCACTACATGGTGGGCAATCATGACTGGATGCTGCACTTACCTGGAACCAACTACGATTTGATTCGCCAGAAAGTCGCGCATCACATGGGCCTGGCGAATCGCCATGACGCGCCGTTTGAGGGAGGGCTCTGTTCCGGAGCACTGCGCGGGAGAGTTAAGACAAGCTTTATCTTCGTTGCGTTGTCCGAGAGCGTCAAGCTGCCGCGGGGTGTGGACTTGCCACCCGACCTAGGAA
>CALBSZ010000369.1 GCA_937967665.1 uncultured Planctomycetaceae bacterium | reverse complement strand
CCGGAACGGCCCTTCGGGTGCTTCGCACAATTGACTCCTGACCCCTTTACCGACTCAAACCAATCCCGTTTTATATAGCTGAAAGAGCTGGAATTGCAACGTGAAATGGGTAGATTACGCAACTTTGTTAAATCAAAATGCAGCCGAATCTCCAACCCCCGCAAGAGCTTAGTGATTCACGTTCTGTTTTCCTGAGCGGGGGCGGAAGCGACAGGTTTTCGTTATGAATCGTTTGCCAGAAGTGGTCATTACGGGTATGGGCGTGATCTCGCCGATTGGTATCGGTGTGGAAGCGTACGTGGCTTCAATGCGCGAGGGCCGCAGCGGAGTCGGGCCGTTGACGCGCCTGGCCGAGTACGAACTGCCCGTGCCTTTTGGTGGCGAGGTCAAGGATTTCGATGCCAAGCAGTACGTGACGCCGCGGAAGAGCATCAAGGTGATGTGCCACGAGATCCAGATGGCCTTTTCCGCCGGTGTCCTGGCGATGCAACAGGCGGGCGTGGAAAAAGGGACTGTCCCGCCGGATCGTATCGGAGTTGTGCTGGGCAGCGAGATGCACTACGTGCAAGTCGACGAACTCAAAGACGCCATCCGCGGCTGCGTGGTGAACGGCGAGTTCTGTTTCGACTTGTGGGGTGAGAAAATGAGTCAGATGTATCCGTTGTGGATGCTGAAGTACCTGCCCAACATGGCGGCCTGTCACATTGGGATCGCGCTGGACGCGCGAGGACCGACGAATAGTCATGTCCTGGGAGATGTCTCCAGCTTGCACGCGTTGATGGAGGCCGCGGCGGTGATCCAGCGCGGGCATGCCGACGTCATGATTACGGGCGGTATTGGTTCGCGCATCGATATCACGCCGATCATGTATCGCGGCGACGCAAATCTATCGCACCGCTTGGACGATCCGGCAGCGGCCTGCCGCCCTTTCGACCGTGACCGTGACGGGATCGTGAACGGAGAAGGCGCGGGGATGTTTGTGGTCGAATCCCGACAGCATGCCGAGGCTCGAGGGGCGAAGATCCTGGCTACGGTTGAGGGCCAAAGTTGCAGCGTTCATTCGCTTTCTGATCCCACGCCCAACACCGGACGTGCGATTCGCATGACCATTTCCCAGGCGCTCGAGCGATCCGGAATCACGGCGGACGACATCGGCCACGTCAACGCGAACGGGCTGAGCACGGTCAGCAACGATATGATCGAAGCCACGGCAATTCACGAGTTGCTGGGGGACGTGCCGGTAACCGCGCCGAAGAGCTACTTCGGCGACCTGGGAGCAGGCACGGCGGCCGTGGAGATGGTGGCCAGCGTGCAAACATTGAACGACGGTCTGATCCCCGCCACGCTGAACTACGAAACGCCGGACCCGAAGTGCCCGATCAACGTGGTACACGGGCAACCCCTGACAACCACCAAGTCGCACGCTTTGGTCCTCAGCCAGTCCACCATGGGACAAGCCGCCGCCGTCGTACTTGGCAAGGCGTAGGAATGAGTCCAAGATAACGTCCGCATCTTCAACGTGCGTGTCGATCGTGTCCTGTGTCGTGCACCCTCCCGCGCGGGAGGGTCGGACGCGGTAGCGGCCGGGGAGGTCCTTTACTGCGCCGTGGATCCCGCTTTCTGGTTCAAGCCGGCCTTCCTCTTCTTCTTGCCTTGTCCCGTTGGCGCGCCTTTCGTCTTCCGCTTGCCGCCTCCCTGATGTTCGCGCGCCGCGAGTTCTGTCTGCTGGCCGAGGTCGCCCTGTGCGGACATCCAGCGCTGGAGTTCCGCTTTCAGTTCGGCCTTCACTTTCGCATGCTCGGGATCATCGGCCAGGTTCTTCCATTCGTACCAATCGTTTTTCAGATCGTAGAGTTCTTCGGCAGGTCGATGCTGGTAGCGGCGCACCTTGTCGGCCGCGTCAGCGTCGCCCGCTTTGGCCTTGGCAATCCAGGATCGGAACACGGCCGACTTCGTGCAGGCGTTCGTAAACACCGTTTCGGGTGTGAAATTCCAGATGTACTTAAAGCGATCACCGCGCACGCTGCGGATGCCAAAGCTATCCGAGCCGTTGATGATGCCGCGCGTCGTCATTTCGCCGAACACATAGTCTTTGTGATGATCGGTCTTGCCGGTCAGTACGGGCAGCAGACTCCGGCCTTGCAGGACATCGGGCGGAGTTCCTCCGGCCGCGTCGATGAACGTGGGCAGGATGTCGATGTATTCGATCAGGGCGTTCGTGCGGCTGTCCGGTTTGACTTTCCCGGGCCAGCGCACAATGCAGGCGCTTTGCAGTCCGATGTCATAGCAGGTCCACTTTCCAAAGGGAAAGGCGGATCCCTGTTCACTGACGACGATGACCATCGTATTTTCGGCCAGGTCATGCTTCTCCAACAGCGACAGGAGTTCGCCGACTTGCCAGTCGTAGTAGGTAATCTCCGCCAGGTATTTGACCATGTCCGCGCGTGTTTCCGGCGTATCGACAAAGTACGGGGGAAGTTTGACTCGTGCCGCGTCGTACTGAGACGGATCGCCTTTGGTGTACGGCGAATGGGGTTCGTTCGAGCAGGCAAACAGGCAGAATGGCGTGGCAGCTTCGCGGCATTCCTGGAACAGCTTGGCGATGGCGGTGAAGTCGGGATTGTTCTTGACGCCGGAATATTCGAACGGGAACGCGGTTGCCGGAGCGATATGCCTTTTGCCACTCAACGCCACACGGTAGCCCAGCGGTTTCAGGTAATGCACGACGCTCTGCGTGCCCGGCTTGACGAACGTGTGATTCGGATACGCTCCACTTTTCACCGGATACAGGCCCGTGTAGATGTTGTGCCGCGTGGGCGAGCACATGGGCGCGGCCTGAAAACAACGCTCGAACTGCATGCCTTGCCCGGCCAGGGCATCGATGTTCGGCGTGATCGCTTGCCCTCCGTAACAACCGAGATCGCGAAAGGTGCAGTCGTCCGCGATGATGAACAGGAAGTTGGGTTTGGCCGCGGCAGGGCAGGTTTGGCAAAGGAACAGTATAACCAGGCAGTAGCTGAGTCGCACGACTGTCATCTTACTTCTTTCCTGACTTGCTGAAGGAGGCGATGGAACGTTTCGCGTCCGCGGTTTGCAGGCAACGTACGAACGCTTCCGTCGCATGATGATCCATCATTGTGGACTGGGAATTTGTTGCCAGCAACCTCTTTGTTTCGGCAATGGCCGCGGCCGGCGCGGCCAGCAGCCTTTCGATCAGGGTTGCCACACGCTGATCGAGTTGGAATTCCGAAACCGCTTCGGTCAGCAGGCCGCGGGCAAGTGCCTGGCGGGCCGTCAGCGTGGTTCCCGTCAACGCCAGTTCCGCGGCCAGTGCGCCGCCCGCGAGATCCATGATGCGCTGCAAGCCGTAGTTGGGGGGCCAGCCGAGTGTCACTTCGGGCAGCCCCAGCCGGGCGTTGAACGATCCAAGTCGGAAATCGCAAGCGCAGGCCAGGATACAGCCGCCTCCCAACGCCGGTCCCCGTAGCTCGGCCACGAGCACCTGGGGCAGCAGTCCCCAACGTTGGTACAGGCGGCCGCGGCGGAGGCTTTGTTCGCGACAGGCGTCGAGATCGCCGCTAAGTTCGCTGATGTCATCCCCCGCCGAGAAGACGGGACCGGCGCCGCGAACATGAACGACGCGAATTGTTTCCTGGCCGTGGAGCCATGCCGCCAGCGTTTCCAGTTCGCTCAGCATGGCGATGTTGATCGCGTTCCGTTTCTCCGGCCGATTGAGCGTCACACTCGCGACAGGCCCATGGACCTCCACGTCCAGCGTGGCCAGTGTGCCGATATGTTCGGGCGAAGTGTTGGGCACTCGCCTGGCAAGCCCTGCCGCCAAACGTTCGGTCTTTACCACCGCGCGGCGGTGCGTTCCCTTGCCGATTGTCCCTTTCTCGTCGTAGGCCTGGACTTCGAAATCGACCTGGTTGGCGTCGATCGCCACGACTCGTGCTTCGGCGCGGACTTCCGCGCCCAGCGGCGAGGCGGCAAGGTGCTTGACCTGAACGTCGACTCCGACAGATTCTTCGCCATCGTCAAGATAGGGCAGCAACGCCTCGCGGGCGGCATGCTCCATCATGTGAATCATTGACGGAGTGGAGTAGACGGTTACGGGTTGCGGGCCGGCTAAGGTGATGGTCTGAGTCAAATCGACGATCCGCTGCAGCGTGCCGACGGTGCCGATGGATAATCCGGGTTTCATGTTGCATTGCCCATCGCGGGTTCAAACGACATCGCACGTTAACGGTCAACGTATTTCGGGTTTCGTTTGGTCGGGACCGGCGCCTGCACGCGTTCGCGCCAAGCGAGCATAGCGGCGTGTAATTCCTGGACTTTGTCCGGCCTGGATTGAGACAGGTTCCGGGTTTCGCCGATATCCTGGGCGATGTTGTACAGCTCAAGCTGGCCGTCTTCGAAGAATTCAATCAGCTTCCAGTCGCCCCGCCGGATGGCGCCGGCCGGTGTTGTTCTCCAGAGTCCCTGCGACTTGCTGTAGGGTTGCAAGTAGCACGGGAAGTGCCAGTAGATCGCGTCGCGGTTCAAAGCGGCGTCGGGGTCGCGGAGCAGGGGAGTCAAGCTGACGCCGTCGAGGTTGTAGTTAGCGGGCGGTTCGGTGCCCGAGATGTCAAGCAAGGTCGGATAGAAGTCGACGCCGATCACGTTTTCGCGGCAAATGCTTCCGGGCCTGGTCACACCCGGCCACTTGACGATCAGCGGTTCGCGGATGCCTCCTTCGTAAAGCATGCCCTTGGAACCTCGCAACGGAGCCATCGACGTGGCGGGACCATAGCCGCCGTTATCAGAGAAGAAGATGACGAGCGTCTTTTTGGTCAGCCCGAGTTGTTCCAGTTTGTTCAGGACCGTGCCGACACTATCGTCGGTACTTTCGACCATGGCCGCGTAGGCCGCGTTGCGATGCAGCTTGCCGGGGTTCTTGGCCTGATACTTCTTGATGAGTTCCGGTTTGCCTTGGATAGGTGTGTGGACCGCGTAGTGGGTAAGGTACAGGAAGAACGGCTGGTCGCGGTTGGTTTCGATAAACTTGCATGCCTCGACCGCCAGACGATCTGTAAGGTACTCGCCCGGTTCGTCGTTCACCAGGTTCGGGTACTTGTACGGACTGTGATAGCCGCCTCCGCTGGGACTGCCCCATTGCTTGCCGGCGATGTTGACGTTGAATCCCTGCGTTGTCGGGTCTTTGCCGAGATGCCACTTTCCCATCGTCGCCGTGACGTAATCGTGGGCCTGCAAGGCTTCGGCGACCGTGACGAATTCGTCTGCCAGGACTGCCGTGTTCTCGATCGGTACGAGCTGTCGATCTTTGGCGGCGCCGCGTTCCGATGAGCCGACGGTATAGACTCCGTGCCTCGGCGTGTACTGCCCGGACAGCAAGCAGGCTCGGCTGGGCGCGCAATTGGGCGCACATGCGTAGGCGTTCATGAATACCGTTCCTGTGCTGGCCAGCCTGTCGATGTGCGGCGTCTCGTAGAAGTCCGAGCCCATGAAGCCCAGATCCTTCCAGCCCAGGTCGTCGATAAAAAAGAAGACAATGTTCGGTTTCTCGGCGGCGTGGCCGATGCCGGAAAGCAGGAATAGGGAAACGATCAGGCAGCGGCAGGCAAGTGGAGTGCGGGACATCGGGAAGACCATTGGGGTGAACAGCAAGGGATGCGAAGGCGAATTCGTCCGCTGCACCAATCATGGCGCACCGTCGCTGACGAATCAACCAGGAATCCACCGTTCCGGCTCAGAACACGCTAACTTCGTTCGCGGGCCGGTCTGGCGGCGCGGCAGTTCGTTTCCTGGTTTTTTTCTCGCTGCCATTGAATTCGCGCTGCATGAACTTTTGGTGAAGCGGTGTTTCGTGGTCAGCCCGTTGTGTTTTATCACCCCCGGCGGATATTTTTGGCGGAGTCTCGTCGTGGATTCTTGTTGTTGCCAGCGATTGCGGCTAGATTGTACGAAATCAATCCCCTCCGTTTACGCGCTTTTCCCATGAAGTTGTCCATACATCAGATTGTCGGCAATACCGTATCCGTGCATATCGAAGGCCGGATCACGCGGCTCACGCAAGGGTCCCTGGATCCGCTGGCCGAGATACTGGGGCCCAACTATTGCGAGTGGAACGTGCTGCTGGACATGTCAGACGTGGAGTACATCGATTCGGGGGGGATTGGCTGGTTGATGCATTGCCGTAAGGATCTGCAGAAGTCGGGTGGGCGTCTGGTGTTGTTCGCCCCGTCGCCGACCACGCACAAGACGTTGAAGCTGCTGAACCTGGATACCATCTTCGATGTTGTCGACGACGAAGAGCAGGGTTTGGCAATCGTCCAAGGAGACCCCGATGGAGAACCTTCCTCCTAACGCCTTCCAGCCACTCGAGCTTGACACCCTGGATGCGGAAAACACCGTAGGCCAGCTGCTCTGCCAGGCCGCCGAGATGTCGGCGAGCGACATGTTCATCCTCAGCAACGAGCGGTCCGTCAATGTCGCCGTGCGGCGCATGGGTGTCCTGGAACCGATGGCCGAGCTGCCGGTCGAGCGGGGCAGGCAATTGACCAGCTTCGTCACAGTGATGGCCG
>CALBSZ010000368.1 GCA_937967665.1 uncultured Planctomycetaceae bacterium | reverse complement strand
GCGGGTCCGTGCCGAGCAAGCGACGCTGGAGTCCGCGACTCGGTGCCTACCTAATTCGAAAGGGAAAGACCTTGACTGCTGTAGTTTACGAAACGATGTTCATTCTGGATGCGAACAAACACGCCCGCGATCCCCATGGCGTGCAGGCAACGATTCCGGAAATGATTCAGGCCAGTGGCGGTGAAATCCTGGTCAGCCGGCTGTGGAACGAGCAGAAGTTGGCCTACCCGATCAAGGGCCAGCACAAAGGCACTTACTGGCTCACCTATTTCCGCATGGAAAGCACCAAACTGGCCGAGTTTAACCGCGCCTGCCAATTGAACGACTACGTTCTGCGCCATCTGGCGCTGAAAGTCGAACCGCGTTTGGTCGACACGTTGGTCGCACACGCCAGCGGCAATTCGCGTGGCAAAACGGCGGAGAATGAGTCAGAGTCGAAGGGCGAACCGGTCGCTGCCCAATAGCGCCGATTTGCCAGCGAATTACTGTCCCGTTGCTTGAGAATCCTCCCTGAATCTGTTAGGTTGCGACTAGGTAATTTAGGCAGCCTCACAGCACGTAAAGCGAGGGTTTGAGTCATGGCAAGTTTTAATCGAGTCATCTTGGTGGGCAACTTAACGCGCGACGTGGAACTCAAGTTCACTGGGGGCGGAACGGCGGTTACCGACATTGGGCTTGCCGTGAACGATCGTCGGAAGAATGCCCAGACCGGTGAGTGGGTTGACGAAACGACCTTTGTCGACGTGACCCTGTGGGGGCGGACGGCGGAGGTGGCCAGCGAGTACCTCAGCAAGGGATCGCCCGTATTGGTTGAAGGCCGGCTGAAGTTGGATACTTGGGAAACCGACGGACAGAAGAAGTCAAAATTGCGAGTCGTGGGCGAACGCATGCAAATGCTCGGTTCACGCGGAGGTGGCGGCGGATCCGGCGGATCGGCGTCCCGCCAGCATGACGAGTCGGAATACAGCCAGCCGGCGACCGCGGATGTAGGATCCGATGCGGGCCCGCAACAGTCCGAAGACGATATTCCCTTTTAAATCACGACCTGGCGGCGCGCGGTGCCAACCGCTGCCGGCCGAGTCATCCGAAACAGTAACAGGAAAACAGCAACAGGAAACAGAATCATGGCTACTTCCACAAAGAAACGTGATATTCGCCGTAAGAAATTCAAACGACTCCCTCGCGGGCCGCACGGTGGCGTCCAGTTGCTGCTGATCCAG
Source organism: uncultured Planctomycetaceae bacterium (assembly GCA_937967665.1). Lineage (GTDB taxonomy): Bacteria > Planctomycetota > Planctomycetia > Pirellulales > Pirellulaceae > CALBSZ01. The sequence continues at coordinate 3,895 of CALBSZ010000368.1, read as the reverse complement.
TCGGTCGATCATTTAGGCAAGCAGGGAGATGTTGTGGAAGTGCGGACCGGGTATGCCAACAACTACTTGATCCCGCAGGGGCTGGCGACACTGGCCACGGACCATCACAAGCGAATGGTCGAAAAGCACCGCGCCAAGTTGCAGGAATTGGAAAAGGCGCGGCTGGCCAGCCTGCAAAGCCTGGCGGACGCCCTGGGCAAGCAGAGCGTGACGATCGAAGCGAACGCCAACGACGAAGGCCACTTGTACGGCAGTGTGGGCGCGGCCGAGATCGTATCGGCGCTGAAGCAGAACGAATTCTCCATCACCGCCGACCAGGTGCGACTCGAAGGTCCCCTCAAGGAACTCGGCCTCTACACCGTCAAAGTGCACCTGCATCAGGAAATCGATGCGGAAGTCAAGGTCTGGGTTGTTCCCACCGCCGGCGACGCCGCTGCCGAATAGGCGAACCGCTCGCTCGGAATGCGTCTTCGTAGTTCCGCGACGCCGTTCGCGGGACCACGCGGGCGGAGCCGCGGGGCTACGCGTTAATTCTCATCTGCCGCGCGCCCAACGATTTACTTCGGCATCTGGTGGGAATGTGGCAAGTGGTTGAACAGGAGCAAACAAAGCCAACGGAGGAAATGGGCTCGGTTGTCTCCTGTTCCATCACCTATTCACGCTGCAAACATCGCGAATACGGAAGTGATCCTTGAGCCGGTCCTAATCGCGCTGCTGGATTTCGGCACGCGCCCGCAGGCCGTCGTCTTCGAACGTCAGGCCAAAGTTGGCGAAGTCCATTTTCTGGTAGGGGGTCGGCGTGGCAGGTATTCGCGGATTGCCGGGGCAGCCGTAGGCGGTCGATTCCATCGTCTGCCATTGTTCGTTCCAGACGTAGCCGCCGCCTTCCGGAGAAATCAGCTTTCGTTGCCATAACAGCTCGTGCACTTCGACCGGGTCGCGGTCGGGGTACTTGCGCTTCCATTCGTTCAAGATCGGCAGGTTGCCCCAGGCACGGACTTGCATCAGCTGGTGATAAACTCGACGCCCCGTGAGGTCCAGCAGCGCGAGGAACTTGTGCTCGACCTTCAGCCCCAGGTTTTCACCGATCCAGGCATGCGGTCCCAAGTCGATCTCTTTCCCCTCCTTGACCAGTTGTCGATGTTTCTCTTCGCGGTCCAGGGAACGTTTCAAGACCGCCTCGCTGAAGGCAATCACCAACGCTTTCCCGCTGGTGGAATAGTAAACGGACGCCTTGTCCAGTTGTTCGTTTCCTGACCTGGCAATTTCCGATGGCGAAACTTTGACGTACGAACGTCCATTGTGCTCCTTCGTTTCCCACACGGTCATGCCCGGCGCTGACTGTTCGACAAAGCCGCGAACGGCGGTCAGGAAAGCGACCAGCTTGAAGCCGTTGCTGACTTCAATATGAATCGCTGCCGGAATCTGATTCGCACGTTCGGACATGAAGTCCGTGATCTGTTGGTCCTGATTACCCGCCTTCTCGAATTCCTCGAAGATCTTACCGTCTTCCACGTAGAGCGAAATGGATTCACCCAGCCAGCTAAATGGCCGAGCGCCTGTTCGTTGCATGAAGGAACTGACGAAGACTTCACCTTGCCGGAAGAGGGCGGAGTCCTTGTTGATCGACATCGCCCAATGCAGGAGGGTTCCAGGATGAGGGTCGGCGGAATCGCGTTTCAGGGACGCGCCCTTGGACAGCTGCATCAGGATGTCGTAGTCGCTGCGAGCAATCAGCGGCATTACGGTGAGATCCGCGGACAGGCGTCCGTCGTTAACTTCCAGGCTCGCCGCGATGGGATCAAAGAAGTTGCTCCAGTTCCTCTGATAGCCATCCCGCCAGCGTGCATAAAGCGTGGCTTCCTCGTCGGTGACTTTGTCGATTTCAATCTCGTTGATCGGTGTCTGGAAGGCCAGGTTGCCGTAGAGCGTGCTGGTCACGCCGTCGGGTGTGAGTTGGAAATAGTCGTTTTGCGTCACGGCCAAACTGTCGTCGATCGCTTCGACTTTCTTCACGCCAGCCAGCACGCGATCCGCCAGCCTCGCTTGCAATTCGCTCATGATTGCCGCCGAACGGGTGCGGCGCGAGGTGGCGATGCGCCACTGGGGCCCGCACCAGCGCCGGATCGTCGCGTCGGACAGCACCAGCAAGGCGGCATTGCTGCCATCGGCCAAGGGGTAGCGATCCCGGAAGAATTTGTATTCATCCAAAGACGCCAGCGATCGGCCCGTGTTGCTGCTGGCGTGAATGATGTTGCTCAGCTGCCGCGGCGAGTTGGTGACAACCAGCGCGTTTGAAACGGTGGCGACATAGCAACAGATGCGGCGATCGTCCGTCTGCAGGCCCGTGTATTCGACGTCCCCGATGTTGCCGGAGAGCGGCGTCGCGTCTGCGTTTTGCTTGGCGGTGAAAGCCACACGGGCCGTCACGGTCGCCCTGAGCAATTCCAGGTTCTTCGGCTCCAGAATGACCGCTACGTCGGTACCTGTTCGAAAGTAGGGGTCGCCGCCGGTCACCGCTACGCTGCTGACCAATTGGTTGCCGAGCAGCCGTTCGGCGGTTCCCAGTGGCAGGCAGAGTTGTTCGTGATAGCGTTGCCGCGTGGCCGCGTCTTCGCTGCGTGGTTCGGCGGCGCGCAAAATCGGAGTACCATTTGCCTGCGCGTAGTCCACCAGGTCGATGAGCGACTGAAACGACGGAAAGAACAGGGCATGCTGGTCGTGCGGGATTAAAGCCGCCAGCGTATCCAGCCGCGGTTGCTTGTCCTGGACGAGCGGCTGCCAATCGTATTCCTTCACGGTAATTCCCGTCAGGGTCGAGAGGGGCACGGTCGGCTTCTTGTCGCTCGCTTCGGGGAGCACGCGGTCCAACTGCAGGTTTTCGCTTACCGCGCGCCCGCCACTCACCAATGCGTACGTATTCTGCAGATCGTTGGACCGGCTGGTACCAAAGAAACGGCGGACTCGATTATTGGCATTCCTGTTAGCGACGCCCAAGATTCTACCGGCCTCTTGCGACTGATGGCGGAACCACGCCGCCCCCGCAATGTCGCGCTGGAGCAGGCTGTCATAGTAGTCCTTCTTCGCGCGCAGGAATGCTTTCTCGTCAACTTGATTCGAAGGTTCCGCCGGAATGCGAAATGCCACCGCGGCCATGCCCGACAGGTCGTCTTTTGGAAGGTAGAGTGTCCCTTCTACGTGCTGATGGTTCCCAACGCGAACAGCGACGCGCGGTCCGGAAAGCGTTTCCGGTTCGGACGATTCATTGGCCAGCACCACGTACGCCTCGCCATCCCCTTCCACGCGCGCGTAGGGCAGCATCGTCTCGCGGCGATACGGATACTTCGAACTGTAGCGATGCAGCGACAGATTTGTCGGAAGTTCGCCGGAAACAATCTCGAGATCCCGGATCCGCCGAGCGTAATACGCATCTTCAGCGACGAGGTCGGCTGCCAGCATGGTGACAACTAAGGCCAGTAAGGGACGAATGCGGAACATGGCGAACTCCGTTCTTTCAAAGACAGGCGGAACAAGGCGATGAGCCATCACTTCGATAAGTACATACCTTACCGTCTCGGAGACAGTTTCACCTACCGGTGGGAATTGCCGATTCGGATGAATCGCTTCCTGTGGGTGGTCTGCTTCATCCCGTCTTCATGGAAATATCACGTGGGTTGAACCTTTCTGAGCAAAATACTAGCAATGCCGTTGGGATTTGGTAGATTGAGGAGGTCTATGGCGGGATCGAATAATCAGGCAAGCGGAAGATGAGAATGTACCCGTAGCCCCGCGGCTCCGCCCGCGGGATCCCGCGAACGGAGTCGCGGAACTACGACCAGTGGGATCCCGCGAACGGAGTCGCGGAACTACGACCAGTGGGATCCCGCGAACGGAG
>CALBSZ010000367.1 GCA_937967665.1 uncultured Planctomycetaceae bacterium | reverse complement strand
CTATTGGGAGATCGACGACCACGACTACCGCATCGACGACTGCGACAACACGGGCGACTACGATCCCACACCAGCCGTCGGGCGGCAGATGATGCTCGAGCAACTTCCCGTGGCGGCGGCCGGCGACAGCCAGGCCAAGACCTATCGGACCCATCGCGTCAATCGGGACTTGCAGGTCTGGTTTACCGAAAATCGCATGTATCGCAGCCCCAACGCCATGGAAGACGGACCGCAGAAAACGATTTGGGGCGCGGAGCAGAAGGCGTGGCTGCAGCAGACACTGCTGGAAAGCGACGCCACGTTCAAGATCCTGATTTCTCCCACGCCGATGATTGGTCCCGACGATCTACGCAAGACCGATAACCATACGAACATCGGTGGTTTTCGGTACGAGCGCGATGAGTTTTTCGCGTGGCTGGTCAAGAAGAAGATTCCTTTCGACCGCTTTTTCGTCGTCTGCGGCGACCGTCATTGGCAATACCATTCGACCTATCCGGCCGGCGTTCAGGAGTTCTCCTGCGGCGCGCTGATCGACACCAATTCCCGGCCGGCGCGGAAGCCGGGCGACCCGGCAGGCACGGACCCCGACGGCCTGATTTCGCAGACCGGTTACCAGCCTGAACCATCGGGAGGCTTTCTGGTGGTGAACGTCGCTCGCACCGCGGAACCACCGACCGCCGTCTTGAAGTTCAGACTCGCGGATGAAAAGGGTGTGGAACATTATGCTTACACCGCCAAAGCGCCGCTCGAATAGCCGCCGGTAGGGAAGCTCGGGTCGTGCCCGCCAATCGTGCCAAGCGCCAGGGAGAAGCAGTCCCGGCATCGTACGTCACGTTCGCCCAGCGGCATGTCGTTCGGCGGAGCGAGCGATGAATGACGCGCATGTCGGTTGGGAAATCTTGCCATGACCGCGGAACGTAACCTTCTGTTTGGCGTTGTCGCCTGGCAACTTGGATTCATTGATCAAGCGCGGTTCATCGATGCCTGTGCCGCCTGGTCTGCCGGCACCGAAACGACGATTGCCGCAAGTTTACTGGAACGCGGCTGGGTCACACGCGATCAACACGGCCGCATTGAACTCGGCGTCAACGCGAAAGTCGAGCAGCAGCAGGGTGACGAAGTGCTGGCGCTGCGAACTGCCGCGGATCGCCAGGTCTGCGAAGCGCTGGACGTCCTGGACCTCACGCAGAGCATTCAGTCATTTGATCTTCCTTCGCGTCAGGAGGGCTTCGATCCAACAACGGACGTCACGCCGACAGAACGCTTGCACTACAAGCTGACTCACGTGCACGGCCGCGGCGGTGTGGGCCGAGTCTGGTTGGCTTTTGACAACCGCTTGAATCGGAAAGTGGCGTTGAAGGAGATCCATCCGGAAACCGAGGTCGGCGACGAGGCCATCGCGAGATTCCTGCGTGAAGCCCAAATCACGGGACAGCTCGAACACCCGAATATTGTTCCGGTGTATGAACTGATTCATCCCGAGGGGGAGTCGCCGTTTTATACGATGCGGTTTCTGCGCGGGCAGTCGCTGCGGAGCGCGATTCGCGAATTCCATCGGGCTCGCCAGCGACTCCCTTTGAAACGCTCCAGCGAATTGACCCGCCTGCTGAACGATTTCATCGCGGTCTGCAACCAATACGAAACGGCGCAGCAGCTTGCCGAGGACGTCCAACGCTGGCTCAGTGACGAGCCGGTGAGTGTCTATGAAGAAGCCTGGTCGGAACGAACAACGTGTTGGGCACGCAAGCACCGGACTCGAGTACAAGACGAACGGAGAGCAATGGTATGGCCGCACTGTGCTGGATGGCGGTGCCGAAGACTACGGCTATCGCGTGGAATACGGGCACCGCACCGGCAACGACTACAGTACGGGGGGCGCAGCCGATGACAGTTTCAATCAGCCCCGTAGTCTCCCCACCAGTTACAACTCGCGGAACATCCTTTTCTCCGCGGGACGCGACTTCTCCCCCAACAGCGGCCTCGAATTCAGTTATCTCCGACTCGACCAAACGGGGCTGGAGTTTCCAGGGCTGGTGTACGACCTGGACTTCCTGACGACCGACGGGTTTGAACTGCGGTATGTCGACGGCAGCTACCCGAAACTTGAGCTGCGACAGACTACGAGAACGCTCGTCGCGTAAGTGTAGCGTCATTTTCGTCACTTGACGCGAAGATTGACAACGCCGGAGACGCTCGAGGTAGGTGCAACTTGCACTAACCGGCTGATCCATCCCCCTTTCAGTCAATCGCCAAACACCAAACACCAGGGGCGTTCACGAAAAAGCGGGAACGGCGTCGCGAGATTGGTCTTGGGGAATTTTGGGAATTTCATTACAAGTTATGAACATTGATTCAATGTGTACCGGCCATGGGACCGATAGTGATCGTGGATTAACCCGCACTGAACGACACCAAACGTCACGAGAATCCTCATTCTGCCGCAAGATGCGGCGGGGCACTCACAAGGAGGTGACGGGTGGTAATTTCTCCATCTGCAATGACGGCATTGTTGGCAGCGATCTGCCTCAATCCAACGAACGACGTCGCGACGGAACGAGTGGACCTGATCGAGGTCAATCACTTCTACGACGAGCAGGGACGTCTCGTTTTCGACCAGATCATCTTCTACGACTGGTCGGCCTTGGAAAGCCGTTATCATGTTCGCGCGTGGCGACTGTTGAAGACGCCCGCCCAGATGCCCAGGAAGAGTTGGGAGGAACGCGGGTTTGTCGCGATCTGGCACGATGGCGAGGTGCTGCGAAAGGTAAAAGCCAGTTCCATGCGCGAGTCGTGGACGCAGTACGACCCGGAACTCGCCGAACGGGAATACCTGCCCAAAGAGCAGCGCCGGGAGTTGCGTAAAATAATAATCCCCGCGAAGGCGTCCAGGTAGGGTCGACAGTCTCGGGCGCCTGCTGCCGCAACGGCATCGTTCGACCAATCGAGTAAGATTCTGGATCACGCCATCCGCGCGGGAATCCCCATCGGAAGACAAGCGATCGTGACGCTACTTACTCTGCTGATAGATCGCCTGCAGCATCGATTCCACATCCTTGAACTTCTTCTTGGTCTCGACGACGACGTCGATCAGCTTGCGCGATTCGGTTTCGGAATGTCCCAGGGCCTGCAATGCCGCAAAGGCTTCCTGGATCACATCTGACTTGACATCGCCGTCCGCGACGTCCTGCCCGGCCACCAGCAGCGCGAATCGAGGCATCTTGCGCCGCAATTTGGCGATCACGCGTTCGGCGGTTGCCGGCCCGATGCCCGGCAGCGCGGACAGGCCTTTGGAATCCTGTTCCTCAATCAGCGTCGCCACGTCGCGGACGGGACGAACCATGGCCCGCAACGCCTTCTTCACGCCGACGCCGTCCACCGAACAGAAGAGCTCGAAAAACTCTCGCTCAATTTCACTGTTGAATCCCACCAGCCGCGGTGACATGCGGCCTTGCTGCGGGTTTCCTTCCATGTAATGAATCGTGTGCAGGCTGACGGTTTGGCCCTGCGACGATTGCAGCTGCCGCCGAGTGAACTCGGTTATCAACACCTGGTATTCGAAGGCATCCACTTCCAAAGTGGCCTGCTCGCCCTGTACCAACAACAATTTGCCGCGAATCTTCGTGATCAAGGAATCGCTCCTGGGCCGTCAAACGATCAGTATCACCCGTGGCTTGCAAAAAATGGGGGGCTGCGCTGTGGTACTAGTTTGTAGCGGAAACCGCGCGTGCGGAATAGTAGTGGCACAGCGCGATGGCCAGTGCATCGGCCACGTCCGGAGGGTCGGGTTGCGCGTCCAACCGCAGTTCTCGATAGATCGCCATTTGCACCTGCGACTTGGGCGCGCGCCCGCTGCCCGTAAGCAACTTCTTGACTTTCGTCGCCGCGTAACTTCTCACCGGCACGCCGGCCTGCGCCGCTGCCAGCATGATGGCACCGCGTGCGTGCCCCATCAGGATCGCCGTGCGAGGTCTCTCGTAGTGAGAATAAAGTTCTTCGATCGCGACAATCGCGGGAGATAAACTCGCGACGATCTCCTGAATGCCCTCGTAAATCTCCAAGACTTTCAGGTCAAGCGAATCGCGGGGGCGGCCGCGAATCACTCCCGCTTCCACAAGTACGACGCGCGTGCCGATACGCTCCACGACACCATAACCGGTGATGTTCAGGCCAGGGTCGATGCCAAGAATCCGTTCGGCCATGTTTACTTTATCGGAGCTGCGCGTGGTCTAAGGAACGATTCAAGTCTAGTCGAGTCGCCAGCCGGTGCCGTCTTTGCGATCCTCCAGTGTAATTCCGATTTCGCTCAACGAATTGCGGATCGTGTCTGCCATGGCGAAATCCTTGTTGGCACGGGATGTCGTGCGGAGCTGGATCAGCAAATCCATCAACTTGCCGACGAGTTCGTCATCGCCGCCGGTTGCCGCTTGCGGTGCGGCTCGAAAGATGCCCAGAATCGCCGAAAGCTCGCGCAAAGTAGCAACACCCTGCCGCAACGCCGCAAGTTGAGGCGTCTGGCGATTCCCCGCGCTGTCCAATTTCTGTTCGTCGATGAATTTGTTGAGCGCCCGGACCAGTTCGAACAGGTCCCCCAGGGCGGCGCCGGAATTGAAATCGTCGTCCATTTTGGCGAGGAAACTGTTGCGGCGCTGCTGGACCAACTGCAGCAGCGGGTCGTCGCCTGCATCGATGTCCCCCGCGTCGCGTTTCGTGTTGGGAGCGAGTTGATAGAAGCTTTCGCCAGTGAGCCGCCCATAGCGCTCGAAAAACCGATGGAATGTCTCCAGTCCCACGCCGGCTTCGGCAATGGCCTCCTCGCTGAAGACGATCGTACTGCGGTAGTGGGTCCGCAGCAGGAAGAAACGAATCCGTTCGCCACCCTGTTTGGCAATCAAGTCTGCTAATCCCCCGGCCCCTTTGGACCGGCTGATCTTGGTGTCCACCGTGGCTTGTTCGCCGGCCTCCCGTTCCGCGCGACCGCCTACCTTCCCAGCCGACGCCGCCTTCATCAGGCCATTGTGCATCCAGTAACGGGCCATCGGCTGGCCATGGCAGCATTCACTTTGAGCGATCTCGTTTTCGTGGTGCGGGAATACCAGGTCGAGGCCACCGCCGTGGATGTCGAACGACTCTCCCAGAATGTTGCGACTCATCGCCGAACATTCGATGTGCCAGCCGGGTCGTCCTTTCCCCCAGGGGCTGTCCCAGGACGGTTCGCCCGGCTTGGCGGCTTTCCAAAGCGCGAAGTCCGCGGCGGAACGCTTGCGCGACGCCGCATCGCCACCCTCGCCCTGCTGCTCGTCCGTACGCCGATTGCTGAGCTTCCCGTAGTCGGCATCCTTGGCAACGTCGAAGAATACGTCGCCGTTCGCTTCGTACGCGAATCCTTGTTCGATAAGCGCCTCCACGAAGGCGATGATGTCCGGCATGGAATCGGTCGCGGTCGGCATGTGGTCGATCTGATCCACGCCCAAGGCAGCCAGGTTCTGCAAATAGTCCGCGGTGTTTTCCTTCGCCACTTCCGCCATCGAAATGCCGCGTGTCTGCGCGGCTTTGATGAGCTTGTCGTCCACGTCGGTGACATTGACCACCCAAGTGACCTCAAACCCGCAGAAACTCAAATAGCGCTTCACGGTATCGAAAATGACCGGGCCGACCATGTGGCCGATATGAGCCTTGTCGTAAACGGTCGGGCCGCACAAATAAATGCCGACTCGAGGAGGCTGGAGCGGCTCGAACGGCTCTTTCTTCTTGGTGAGTGTGTTGTAGATCTGAAGGTTCATCGTCGACGACTCTGAGCTGTTTGGTTGTAGCAGTGTGGCAGACATACGCATCCCTGATTCCGTTCGATCTGGTCCTATTCTCGCAGCGAGGCCAGTAGCGCAACGCATTGTGCCATAATGGCTTCCTGTTTGCCGACCGCGTCCACGCCTTCCCCCGTCTTGGCCTTCACGCCAACCTGGTCCGGTTCCAGCCCTAACGCCTCGGCAATCCTTTCCTTTATCGTCGCCTTGTACGGACTGAGTTTGGGCTGTTGCGCAAAAACAATGCAATCCAAATTGCAAATCAGGTAACCGCTTCGCTGCACCTCCGCGTATGCTAGCTGCAGCATTTCCGTGGAGTCGCGGTTCTTGTTCTTGCGGTCGTTGTCCGGGAACATTTCCCCAATGTCGCCCATGGCCGCCGCCCCCAGGAGGGCGTCGGTGATGGCGTGCAGCAACACGTCCGCATCGCTGTGCCCGACGGCGTGTTGCTTGTGAGGAATATCGACACCGCCAAGGCGCAGCGGGCCCCCTTTTTCCAAACGGTGCGTGTCGTGTCCTATACCTATGCGAAGTCCGGACGTGGCAGCGTCCTCCATCCTGAAGCTGCGAACGATGTCGCGGATTATAGCGAAGTCGGGAAAAAACGGCAATGTTGCGACGAACCGCACGCGCGCCGCTCATTCCCCGTGCAAGCTAGCGACTCGATAGCGGCGCCACTCGTGACGCTCAGTTGACGCGCACGCCAATGATCCGGTCCAGTTCTTCTTTCAAACGCGGCAGGATCTCGTCGTACGAAAACGCGCCGAGCGGTTCGGGGCCTTTTTTCAGATTCACGTAGTTGGGCCCGCACCACAGTCCCAGGTCCGCATCGTCGGTCTCGCCCGGTCCGTTGACCCGGCAGCCCATCACGGCGATCGTGATCGCGTGCCGCTCGGCGTACTGAGTCATTTCCTTGACCTTTTGAGCCAGATCGATGAAGGCTTCATTTTCCACTCGCGAACAGCTGGGACACGAAATGATATTGAGCGAATCGCGGTTGAAATCCACGACCGTGCGCACGCGCCCGGCCGCAATATCGGCGAGAATCTCGCGGCCGGCGGCGATCTCTTCGATCTTGCGCGGATTCGGCACGGTCAGCGAAACGCGGATCGTGTCGCCGATGCCCCGGCCAACCAGCTGCTCGAAAGCAATTCGAGTCTTGATGATCCCATCGGGAGGCATGCCCGCTTCGGTAACGCCCAAGTGCAGCGGCACGTCCGGCCGCTGTTCGGCGAATCGCCGATTCACCTCGATCACTTTGGCCGGGTCTGAATCTTTCAGCGAAACGCAATACCGCGTGAACCCGATCGAATCGAGAAACTCGCAATGGTCGAGCGCGCTTTCCAGCATCGGGGAAATCGAATCGTCGTCGGCGAACTTTTCACGCTTGGCCGGATCAACACTTCCGCAATTGACACCCACGCGCATGGCACAGTCGTGTTCCAGGGCGACTCCGGCAAGGTAACGGACCTTTTCCTGCCAGGGCGTTTCCCGTTCGTGATGATACAGGTGCCCGGGGTTGTAGCGGATCTTGTCGACGTGGGGGGCGACTTTTTCGGCGAGCCGATAATTCTCCTGCAGGTCGACCGATAAATTGGCACTCGTCTGTGCCCGAATTTCGGCCAGCGCGGCGGCATCTTTGTTGCTGTCGACGGCGATCCGCACAATATCCGCGCCGGCGTCCTCTAACGCGCGAATCTGCTCGACCGTCGCGGCGACATTGGTCGTGTGTGTTGCCGTCATGCTCTGCACCGCAATCGGGTGCGGGCTGCCGATCGTCACCGATCCGATGCGCACGGGCCGCGTGGGATTTCTTGGGATCTCAGTCACAGGTACCTCAACTCAGCGCGTTTCGCGTAAGTGTAGCGGTTTTTTCGCCAATTGACACGGTGATTTACAGCGCCGGAGACGCTACACGTCCGTGCGACTCGCACTCGTCAGGAAGCGACGCTCTATTGTTTCCAACCGCAAGCAATCTTGCAATGTCACGTCACGGACGGGAATTCCCGGTTGCCGCCTGGAACGTCAGCCTCATCCGAGAGTCCCAGGTTGCGTCGTCATAAAGGCTCGCAGCGCCAGCGAGTGGGGCAATTGAGTGCGGATAAACTTGCTTGCGCTGCGTGCTCGTATGCTTACGTCAAAGTGGGCGCTGTCCAACTAAGCAAAGACGTCTGCGACCGGTTTCCCGTTGCCGTCCTTGGTAACGTAGAACGGCCGGCGTTCGATGTCGAAGGCGGCGCGGGGGCTGATTCCCATGGCACGGTAGATGGTGGCGTGCAGGTCCGAAATGGAGACCGGGTTTTCGATGGCAATGCACGGCCGTTCCGGCGCCGTGGCGCCGTACAGGAAACCGCGTTTGACGCCGCCGCCGAACATCACCACCGACGACCCGCCGGTGAAATGGCGGTGCAGGCCGTAATGTTTCATTTCTTTCAGCACATCGGTTTTGGCGCGGGACTGGTCACGAGCGTTACTGCCGGGCACGCCTTCGATGATCATGTCGCGACTGAATTCACTGGCGATCACGACCAGCGTCCGGTCCAAGAGTCCCTTCGTCTCCAGGTCCAGAATGAGCTGGGCGATCGGACGGTCGACTTCCTTGTGCAGGCGGTCGACGGTGGTGTGGCCATTTTCATGGGTGTCCCAGTGGACGAAGGGAATGTATTCGGTGGTGACTTCGACGAATCGGGCACCGGATTCCACCAGTCGGCGTGCCAGCAAGCAGCCGCGGCCGAAGACGCCGGTGTTGTATTTGTCAAAACTTTCGCGCGGTTCCAGTTCCAGGTCAAACGCCTGCTTGTCGTTTGAACCGAGCAGGCGGTGCGCGTTATCAACACTGCGGAGCATTGACTGCTGATGGTAGTCGCTCAAGTATTCGGAGTGTGGGGACTTTTCGATCAAACGCTGGAGTGCGTTGTAGCGGGAGCTGAATCGTTCGCCGGTCATGCCCTTGGGCGGCCGCACGGCGGCGGCGGCCTGCTCGGGAAACGGCAAGTTGAACGGACCGTATTCGCTCCCCAGGAACCCGGCGGTCGTGAATGCTTTGAGTTCTTCGCTCTCGCCATGTCCTTCCAGGCGCTGCCCGATATTGATGAACGGCGGAATGACGGGATTGCGCGGCCCCAGCAGTTTGGCCATCCACGCGCCCAAATGCGGTGCGGCCACGGTCTGCGGTGGGACATAACCGGTATGCCAGTGATATTGATGACGCGAATGCAAGATGTGCCCGAGATCTTCCTGGACGTGCGAACGGATCAACGTGGCGCGATCCATGACGCCAGCCAGGTTCTCCAAGCCGGCACAGATCTTGATGTTGTCCACGGCCGTATCGATCGCCGGAAACGTGCTGATGATTTTCTCGACCGGAGTCCCGATTTCGAACGGCAGGTACCTCTTCGGATCGAACATTTCGGGCGCGGCCATGCCGCCGGCCATCCAGATCAAGATGCACGAATCGGCCGTGGCGGGAGGCGTTTCGACCGGTTCTTCGGCCGTCAATCGCCGGGGAACGCCCGACATCAGGGTAGCGGCGCTGGAAGCCGCCAGTGCTTTCAGGAATTCGCGACGCGCGCGGCGTTCTTCGTGGGTTGTGGATGGAGGTGCTTGCATGGTTCTGTCATTGAATGAATTGGAATTCAGGTAACATGAAAACGAGCCACAGCAGGTCGGCGACACTTTGCTGCGTCGGTGTCGGACCCACGATATCCCGAGCGATCTCCGCTTCGGCCGTCGTGGGCGAACGCGTCAAGGCGTGCTTGAACACCTGATCCACCAGTACTTCAGCGTCCTGTTGCGTCTGCAGTAGATGGGCCGCGCCGCGCATCAGCGTGTCCGTCAGGCGATCCCCGTTTGCCAGGTGGATCGCCTCGAGTGTGGTGAGCAGGTCTGGACGGCTCGTCACGACTTGCTCGCGATTGGGCCGTCCCAGGGTCGCCTGCAGCGGATCGAGTGCCGTGAAGACAGCGCGGACGCGTCGCGGCTTCCCGTCCGCCGCCTGTTGGGCCTTGAGCAACGCCGCCACCGGACCTCGGTTTTCCGCGTTCGGCCAAGTGTCCGTGATTTCCCAGATAGCATCCATGTACTGTTCGGCCGTCAGTCGCTTGACGATGGGACCGGCATACACGAAACCGTCGGCCGGTTCTTCATGCAGGACCACGGCTTGGGACTGATACGCCTGGGAGTTGGCGATGAGCGCCAGGACCTTCTTCAGATCGTAATTGTTTTCGACCAGGTAATTGGCCAGGAAATCCAGCAAGTCCTCGCTCCAAGGCCGCGTATGCATGGCGTCGACGGGATGGACGATACCGCGACCCATCAGCTGCCGCCACAATCGGTTCACGATCGTACGGGAAAGACGTCCATTTTCCGGATGCGTCATCAAGTCGGCCAGCTGTTCGAGTCGTTGCGGCTGCGCGGCGGCGGGATCGATTTCTCCAAGTTTCGGGAAGATCCACGCCGCTTTCGCGATCTCGCCCGTTGGTTTGTCGCAACGATAGATCTCCAGCGGCTCCGCGGAATAGATCGCAGCTAATCCATACGCCTCGTCCAGTGTCCAGCGATCGATAAAGCTGTCGTGACACGAGGCGCATTTCATGTTGATGCCCAGGAACACCTGAGAAATGTTCTGCGAAAACTGCACTTCGCGCGTTTGGCTGGCGTTGACGTTGCCTCGCCACTTGATGCCGCGGATGAACCCCTCGGATTCGCCGTCCGGTTTGATCAGTTCGTGCACGAATTGATTGTACGGCTTGTTCTCCAGAAGGGACTTGTACAGCCAGGCCGTAATGTGCTTGCGGCCGCCGTCGATGTAACCAGTTCCCGAGTTGGCATTGCGGAGCAGGTCGCTCCAAAACGTCATCCAGTGATCGGCGTAGGCCGTGTTATCCGCGAGCAACCGTTCAATCACGTGCTGCCGCTTGTCGCTGTTTTGATCCGCCAGAAAGGCAGCCAGTTGGTTGGGAGTCGGGGGCAGTCCCACGAGGTCCAGGTAGACGCGTCGCAAGAAGGAAGCATCGGACAGCGGGGTGGGCGCGGGCTGCTTCTGTTCGGCCAGATACCGATCCACAATGCGATCGACCGGATTGGCACGCCCGTCAACGACCGGTGGAAGCAAAACGGCTCGCGGCAACAAGGGCGGTTCGTAACGCGCCGCGGCGAATGTAAACCCTTCCTGCCAGGGCAGCTCTTCCTGGATCCAGCGGCGCAAGACGTCAACCTGTGCGGCCGTCAAACGTGGCTTGTCCTTGGGGGGCATTTGCTCGTCGGGATCGGTCGAGAGAACACGTTCCAGCAGCGGCGACTTGACGGGATTTCCTGGCACCGCCGCCTTGGCATCCAGCAGCAGTTCCCGTGTATTCAACGAGAAGCCACCTTCCGCCTTGTCGCCGCCATGACACTCCACACAGTGTGCTTTCAGGATCGGGAGCACGTCGTGCGCGAAATCAATCGGCTGCGGATCGGCGCCTAGAATCAAGGCAATTGTGATCAGGGAACTCATTCGAATCTTAAACTCAAATACCAGGGAGTTGTTGTCGTCGTCGGACGGCGTCACTTTCGTTCGAAGTCACGCCCCGCGGCTGATCGGTTTAACCCACAGCCGCAGGCGCCGTAGTACGTACTGATACATCGACTGCAGCTTTGTGTTAAACGAATTGCTCACATCAACGTTGCTGCGC
>CALBSZ010000366.1 GCA_937967665.1 uncultured Planctomycetaceae bacterium | reverse complement strand
TTAAGTGCATGTGATCACACTTTTTAACCCCCAGCCACCCTGAGTAGACAGCCACCCTGAGTAGACTTGCTCAGCAGTCTTCCCAGACGCCGGCAAACGTGGAAAGAAGCACACTGCAACGCCAGTCCCTCGGAGAGTTGTTGTGAGAATTAGATGCGTCGGATCCTCGGTGGGCGTGGGACAAGGTCAGTTCTCGGCTTCGTATCTGATCAACGGGCGGGTCGCCATTGATGCCGGCTCGATCGGTTTCATGGGTTCGCTGGAAGCCCAGCGAAGAATCTCACACGTTTTTCTGTCGCATTCGCATATCGATCACATCGGTTCATTGCCGATTTTTTTGGATAATATTTACAAACCGGGTTCGGCCTCGGTCGTGGTTCATGCCAGCGAGTTTGTTCAAGAGGCGCTGGGGAAGCATTTTTTCAATGAATGCGTCTGGCCGGACTTTTTGCGGTTGTCGCGCGAAGAATCGCCGTTCGTCACACTGGCGACGTTGGAATCGGGAGAGCCCGTGGTCATCGACGAGTTACAGATTACGCCGGTCGAACTGGATCATGTGGTGCCGACGCTGGGCTTCTTGATTGAAGACGACAAGTCCGCCATTGCGATCGTCAGCGACACTTCCCCGACCGACGCCGTGTGGGACCTGGCGCGAGGCAACGCCAAGCTCAAGGCGGTCTTCCTCGAGTCGGCATTTCCCAATGCGTTGGCTTGGCTGGCAGAGAAAGCCAGGCATCTGACGCCAGCTTTGTTTCTTGCCGAGTACCAAAAGCTGGGACGTGAAGTGCCGGTGATTGCCGTGCATATCAAACCCGCGTTTTACAACCAGGTGGTCGAAGAACTACAGGCACTCGGAATCGAAAGCTTGCAGATCAGCGAACCGGACCGGGAATACGAATTCTGATCGCCCTGGGGAAGCGTCCGACACTACGGGCGCTGCGATGAACGCTACTTGTGCCGAAAGCGGTACACGGGGTCGAACTGGCTGTTGCGTTCGAGCAGGATTTTCCAGGCCAGGTCCTTTTCGACAACGGGATCGTCCGGGCGCGAATTCAGCATATAAAAAGCCTCGTTCCATTTCCGGGATTCATATAGCTGCAAGGCCTCTTCATACGTGTCGCGGCGAGCAATCCAATCGGCGTCCGCGGCATCACAGCAAAGTTCGTAAACATTCAGCGGCTCGCGAATCCCCTTCAGCTCCACGTTAAAGATCCGGCGTGTCATGAATTCGGGTGTCAGCTTTTCCTTGACGCTTTCGCTGATCAGGATCGGCACGCCAAACTCCTTGGTAGCCCCTTCGATCCGACTGGCCATGTTTACCGTATCTCCACGCGGACCGTACTTCACGCGTTGCCGGCTGCCCGCGTTGCCGACATGGGCCATTCCGCAATGGATACCGATACCCGCCTGCAACTGGCGCCCGATGCGCTGCTCCCAACGTGCGTTCAACTCCGACATGCGGTTGACGATCGTCCGCGCCGCGTCGCACGCGCGGTTGGCGTGATCTTCGAGCAACTTTGGGGCGTTCCACATGGCGGCGACACCATCGCCGTAGTAATCAATGATCATCCCTTTGTGCGTGATGATCTCTTCGCTAAACGTATTCATCAAATCCTGAAGCAATTCAAAGATGATTTGGCTGTCCAGCGCGTCGGCAAGGTCGGTAAAGTTGCGCAGGTCGCAGAACATCACGGTAACTTCCCGCTGGATTCCCGTATCCAACCAGCGTGGATCGTTTTCCAGCTCGGCGGCCACTTCCGCCGAGCAGACTTGTTCCAGCAGGACGCGATTGCGAGTGGCTTCTTCCTCGCGGGATTGCCGGGCGGCTCCCGTACTGACAATGGATGCCAGCAAATGCACCATCCGCGCTTCAATTGGCGAAATGTTTTGCGGCTTCCCGGTTCCGCCCGAGTAGCGAACGCCGTACACGACGCCGATGACATCGTCTGTGGCGTTGAAGATGGGTGACGCGACAACCGCTTCGGTATCGGCCAGGCTCTGCTTCGAATCCATCTCGTCCGCGTTGTGGTAACGCGTCGTCTTGGACTCGACAGCCATCTCCAGGATGCGGCGGCTGAGGCGGAGCGAACGGGTCGTGTCCACAGGGCATTCAGCAACGATTCGCGGTTTGCCGTCGACAAACATCACGACCGCGCCCGCGTCCAGTTCGCAGCGTTCCACCACGGCTTGGGCTGCTTGCAGGTAAAAGGCGTTGGTTCCGGCCGCGGAACGCAGCACGTTGCCCAGCAATTCCAGCCAGGTCATCAGGCGTTCGACCGACGGTACTCCGTCAATCGAATCCGAAGTATCCGCGTCTTCGTCCAGGTGCAGGTCCGCTTCGATGGAACGCCGGATCGTCCGATAGATTTCGCCACGCGGCTGCGGAGTTTCCTGCTTTCGACCCTCGGTCTCAGCTTCGCGCTCGCGCTTCTGTTTGCGTTGCTCCTTTTCAATCGCCACCCGAATTTCGGTCGCACCCAGCTGCAGCGTTGTGGGTGAATCCAATTCGACACCCATCCCGCAGTCGATGGTGCTGCTGGCAGGGTGGAGCACGGTAACGACGCGGTTGGAACTGATGTTCTTCACATGGATCCGGCCGCTCGCAGTCTGGGTCACGACGGCGTGGTTTCGCGAGACCGACGGGTCCATGATCTTGGGTTCGATCGGCGTGACGCCCTGTTCCGCGGACGGATGCCTGCCGATCTTGACCGGCCCGCCATGGACGAATTCGAAATTGTCGTGCAAGCCAAGGTTCGAACTTGCCAAATATCTAACTTCGATCCGCAACATCAAGGGCTCCACTCATAAGGCAGGGCTCGCGCATGGCTAACTGTCGGCGGCTCACATTGAAAGCGAAGCCTGCGGCGACACGATCCTCGCCAACAACCACGCGGCGATCGGCAACGCCTGACCGCTCCGAGACACGATCCCAACCAGGCGTATTCTACACGATTCCGGCTCGGTTAACATGCGGCCCACGGCCACGAAGGGTGGCGTCCATCGACGCCGTCAGGAAGTCAGCTGTAAAGTTGTTCCAGTTATCCTGGAATCGCCTCGTAGGCGTCCGCGGGTTTCTCGTATTCGATTACGAGATAGCCGGAGTAACGAGCCGTTCGAAGAATGAAGAATACGGACGAGTCGTGCGAAATCGGCGGAGGTGTCCTGCTCGGGCAAGCCGAATCGCGACGACGTGATGTAACCGATCGCGGGAGAGACGATCGCCAGCTCGTCCATGGACGGAGCCAGCTGCGGCAACGGTTTCACGATGTGAACATCAGGAGCGGACGGCGAAATCGACCTGATCTCGCCCGCCGGTTTGGATCGAATGCGCACTGCTGACCGGGATCGCTGTCCATCCAGCGCAGGATGCACGACTTGCCCGCGGCTGCTTGACGGCGGTGCCAGAATCGCACCCAGCAAGTTTCGACGACGCAAGCCGCCGCGTTGACGCAAGCCGCCATGACAACACAGGCAGTTCTTCGTGAAGATCGGCAACAATTCCCGTTCCAACAAAGCCGGTTCCTTCGCGCACGACTTCGTTCCTCCGACGATCATCAGCAGGGTCGCCTGACGAGCCGCACGACGAGCGGCCCCGAACGGCTCGGAGAAGCAAGGAATCTTGACCTTTCGAGAATTTACCCTGTTTCAGGCGGCAAGCTCACTCGGGCACCGCGACGTCCTCGGTGAGACCCGCGGTTGCAGCGCCGCGCGCTCGGACACATCAACTCGCCCACCGGCAATCCGCCTGACCACTGGAAAAAGTTTGAGATCTCAGATAGATTTCAAGGCTGGCGAGGCGCCGACGGGTCGGCGTTCAGTTTGGCGACATTTGCGAGTACGCACGCTCGCAGCGCGCCCGACTGGGTTGGGACGAAACTCGCTCACGGGGATGATTCACTTAGATAGGTCAAATTCGCGTAAGTGATTGGTGGGCCAGCG
>CALBSZ010000365.1 GCA_937967665.1 uncultured Planctomycetaceae bacterium | reverse complement strand
AGGAACATTGGAAAGATCGCATCGGCAAACGGATCGACAAGAAGATCGAAGTCGTCTTCGCGGAAGATCCGAACCTGCTGGACCGCGTTCACCGCGAGGCCCGCGAGCGGGCGTTGGCGTCGCTCGGTCTGTCCGAGATGCAGCGGGAACTAGACGGCGTCGAACAGCAGAAGTCGGCGTTGGAAAAACGCGAACGGCAAATCGAACGTGCCATGCTCGCCCACGTCCGTGGCGTGCCCGTCGAAGACATCGACGATTACCACTCCTATCGCTACGACCACGAAGTGGACAACGCGGTGAATCGTCGGCAGGCTGTTCACGAGGACGAACTACTCGCGGAAAGCGAAATTGGTCAGCGGATACTGAAACTCCGTGAAGAGAAGGACAACTTGCTCGACACCGTATGGCTTGCCACTTCGCCGAAGCAGATCAAGGAACTCTGGTCGAAAGTCGCCACTCTGCTGGGCGACGACCAAACGCAACTACAGCGCGACGCGCTGGCGATCGTTCCCGCCGAAGAGTGATCGCCTCGCACTCGCGCGAACAGAAAAGGGGACCACATGGAAAGTCTGTTTGGACTTGCCGTGCTGGCCGCGATTGCCTGGTGGTGTTACAAATCGGGCAAACGCATCGGCAGCCGCAAAGGCTACAACGTCGGCCGCTCCCGCGGTCGCCGCCGACGGCGGCGCTGAACATCATTGGCCAGCACGCACGGCAGTTGGGCCGCCCTCCGGGGCGGCCCAACTGCCGCTTTCTTTTAGCAATCAGAAGTTCCATTGGCTTTACATCCGCACATATTCGCTTATTGCCTGGGTCGCGTCGTTGGAAGGAAGGCGAACTCGTATAATGAGCGACTATGGACGACAAACGACATGCTGGAGGTAGCCTTTGAAGAAAATCACCGATCAACAGATCCTTGGCGAGCAGGGCGTCAATCTAATCCAGCGAATCGTACTGAAGATGGGGTTTACGTGGCACCCATCCAATCAGCCGGTGGAAGCTGGAATTGATGGCTGGGTTGAACTGCGTGATAAGGAGACGGGAGAAGTTGCGAATTGTTGGCTTGCGGTCCAGAGTCGGGCAAGGTCAACATTGCGAGAGGATGAGGAATCAATCAAGTACACACCAACGCAAGGGGAAGTCGAATATTGGATGAAGGGGAGTCAGCCGGTCATCCTGGTTGTTTCACAACCCGATAAGGATCTGGCGTGGTGGATTTCGATTAAGGACTACTTTGACGGCCAAGAAGACCTGTCCAGCGATCGTATGATCGTCTTTGACAAGAGGAACGATCTTCTCTGTGAATCAACGGCTAGTGAGTGGAAACAACTCGGCGCGAAGCACGGCACAGGGGTGTATTTTACGCCGCCTAGGATTGCTGAAACCCTCTCGTCCAATTTGCTCAAGGTCTGGCGTTGGCACTCGACGGTGTTTTGCGCTCCAACCACCTTCACCGGTCACAGAGAGCTACGGGAGCGATTGAAAGAGTACATTGAATGGCCGCCGAGGGAATGGTTTTTGGGTGATGGCAACCATTTGTTCTCGTTCCACGACTTGTCCAAATCGCCGTGGAGCAGCGTGTGTGACCCCTCCAAAATACGACATCTGGATACGGACACTTGGGCCTATTCAGACAACAACGATGACCGAAGAAAGTTCGTAAGGCTCTTGAATTGTTGTCTACGCGAAATGGTCGGCAAATTGCGAATGCGACACTCGTCGGAAGAAGACTGCTATTACTTCTCGCCAAATCCCGAGCGTATTGAACGCCGCTTGACCTATTCCAGTCGGAAGAAGAAAACAACGAGAGCTGTTGTTTCCAAGCAGATGTCCAAAGTTGATAAGGAACGCATTGCCTACTATCGCCACGATGGTTTTGAACACCGATTTCTGCGATTTGGCGAATGCTGGTATCTGATGATCGAACCGCGATATGTCTTCACAAGGGACGGCAAGGAGCCTGATCCTTACCGTGAAGAGCGTCAATCAAAGATCAAAACGCTCGAAGGAGATGCGGCGATTTCGGGCAAGGTTGTGATGTTTGCTGATCTGCTTAAGGACGACGAGTCATTATTCGAGTCCGCATATCCTTTTCTCAGTTTTGACACTCTGGAAAAAACGGATCTCGACGTTGGTATCGACGACGAAGGTTGGGCACGGGCGAAGGAAAAACAACGTTCTTCCACCAACCCAAAGTCGACCAAGAGTGAATTTGGGAAAGGCTTGTTTGATGAAGGCGACTTACTTTGAAGAGCCTGAGCTTGAATTCTCGGGTGGCCGACACATTGACATTCGTTTTGGATTGTCAACATTCGGGGCATTGGATCGCGGGCACTCTCTCGCGCCGTCGATAATTCGCCTAGGTGTCGTTGGAGATCAAGAGTCCATCGACAAGTTCACTGGTTGGGTAGGGAAATGTCGTTCCGGTATCGACAGCAAGACAACGGCATTACCAACTCTCTTTCCTGCCTTTCCTGGATTCGGCGATGGAAAACCGTTTTGCGACGCCATTTGTGACTCGCAATTGACTCGCTCAATCAATTCACGCGACATTCGCGCACTAGCCACCCTCTCGGGTCGAGACGATGTCATACGCAGTTCTGTCGATCGATATATCAGCGAGTCACATGATTTGTGCCAAAATGCTCCATGCGATGTTGTCGTGTGTTTGGTGCCCGCAGAACTTCTTAAGCCAATCGACACAGGCGCTGCCGAAACATCAGGTCCCCGCTCACGCCGAAGACGAGAGCGGGCGGGCGCACACGTGTTGGCGTGGCATGATTTACTGAAGGCTCGGTCAATGGGCCTCAAGGTCCCAGTGCAGATGGTGCGTCCGGCAACCTATGGCGGAAAAGTCCATCGATACCGAAAAGATGGAAAGGCCGTACGAGAGATCGAAGATGAGGCCACGCGCGCATGGAATTTCTTTACTGCGCTTTATTACAAAGCTGGAGGCGTACCGTGGCGACTCCAAAGACGCGCAACGGATTACGATGCCTGTTTTGTCGGGATCAGCTACTACCACGAGATTGCCGGCGAAAACGTACAGACCAGCGTGGCCCAAGTCTTTAACGAGCGAGGCGAAGGCGTCGATGAGCAAGGATTCACAACCCATCAGAGACAGTATCTGCAATATCTGGCGGCGACACCGGAGCAGCAGTGCAACGTCGAACGACTCGCCATAAAACTCGGCTGCGACGCCGCCAACGTGCGACAGGAAATCGAGCCGTATTTGATTGAGCTTGGGCTTGTCGATCCGACGCCTCGTCAAGGACGCGGGTTAACTGAAGCTGGCCTATCACTTGTCGCCAATCTTTGCGAAGTCGTAGTCACGGATGGAGGAGCGCAATCATGATGAGCATTTCGGCTGGAGACGCCGTCATCGAAGTGATTGAGTTGGCACGGCTTGCCAATCAGCCGGTGTTGCTGGCTGGTAGGCACGGTGTCGGTAAGAGCAGTCTATTTGAGCAAGCTGCCCTCCGGCAGGGAATCGACATCATCGTCCGCGATTTGTCGCTGATGGAACCAGTCGATTTGATCGGCATACCCAAAATCAATGAAATTGGCCGGACTGAATATCACCCACCATCGTTCCTACCCAAGGAAGGATCGGGCCTATTGGTGATTGAAGAACTCAACCGCTGTCCGCGATATGTTCAGGTGCCTTGTCTTCAATTACTGACCGCGCGACGACTGAACGATTACGTGCTGCCACCAGAGTGGTTGCCGTGCGCAGCAGTTAACGACGGCGAGCAATACCTCGTGGATGAACTGGATGACGCGTTGACGTCACGTTTCGTTCAGGTGCGAGTCAAGGCGGATTCTGCAAGTTGGGTCGCGTGGGCACGGCACGAAGGCGACATTCACGAAAGAATCGTCGAGTTTGTTGAGCAAAGTCCAGGCATTTTCGACGATCCACAATCGAACCCGCGAGCTTGGACATATGCCAGCAATCTCCTTAAAGGTTGGGAGGAGGCGCAAACTAGGGACGATGTGTTGGCAGTTGCACTGGCCGGTCTGGTTGGCGAAACATGGGCAGCCGCCTTCCTCGGATTCTTTGGCTTAGACGATTCTCGACCATTGCAGGCACAGCAAATCGTCGAAAGCTACCTGCGACATCGCTCTCGGTTCAAGACTTGGGTCGACAGCACGAGACTGGACCTCGTGTCGGCGTCACTCAACAACCTGAAACAGCGTCTGCACCGACAGAGGGACTATGATGTCGTGGTGCATGATCCTGAGACGAAAACAAACGTTGAGCAGTTCTTTTTCGACTTGCCGCCGGACCTGCGCACGTCGGTGCGTGGGTGGCTGAAAGATCGAGATTTCGACCAACTCAAAGTTCCTCGTAAGTCGCGAGTATAATGACCAACCTGGAAAAGAACGCCAGTGGCCTTTTGGGAATCGCCGTTCGTCGGATGGCGAGATCTTATCCGTTCCATGCCCATCTGCTCCTGCCCGAACGGTTCGTCTGTGTGCCAGAGGTTGACACAATCGGTGTTACCATCTGCGACGCCCGGTTGCAGTTTTGGTACGCACACGACTTTATCTGTCGATGCAGCTTGGACGAACTAGCGGCGAGCTTGCACCACGAAGTCAATCACATTCTGTTTGAACATCTGCTCGCCAACCCAGATGAGTTTCCGGACCAGCGTGCGAGAATCATTGCAGAAGAGGTGACCGCAAACGAATGGATCGTCGAGCCATTGCCCGGAAGTCCTATTACCTTGGACCAGTTTCCCAATTTGCCGCCGCTGGAAGATACGGAGACGCGGTACGCCCGGTTAGTTGGAGATTCAATGTCGAAAGGTCGTCGAACGACACAATTGGGACAGGAAACGGTACGCTCGGGACCGGATTTGGTGCAAGCGGGACGAAAATCTGCCCGGCGTGAGCCAAAAAGCGACCGGTTCGGTGAGAAACCTGGGACTTATCCCTTGGACAATCACGACATCTGGAAAAGTATCCGCGTTAATCCGCTGGTCGGAAGACTCGTGATTTCAGCGGCCGTACATCAGGCGAAAGCACAGCTAAAACCTACCGACTGGCAGAACGTACCGACCACTTTACGCGATCAAATCGACCACGTTATTCACAATGTACAATCGAGCGAGGTTATTAACCCGCAAGGCAACGGCGCTGTTGACTGGGGACGCGTACTTCGGCAGTTCATAGCAAAAATGCTGGCGCGACGCCCAGCATTGCATCGAGTGCCGCGCCGATTCCCTGGCATGATCGGCGTCGTGCCCGGTAAATCGCAAAGTGCCGTTCGCCACCGTGTCATGGCAGTGATTGATACTAGCGCGTCAATGACCGGTTGCATGCTGGAACGGATTGGGGGGGAACTAAGCCAACTCGCACGTGAATGTGACATAACGGTAGTTCAATGTGACTGCGAAGTGCGAGCGATTCACACTTTTCGTGGTGAAATCACCGAGGTTAGAGGTCGCGGCAACACAGACCTTCGCCCACCGTTCGAGCCAGCAATAATCGGACAAGTTCGGCCTGACCTGATCATCTATTTCACCGATGGTGATGGCCCGGCGCCGTTGAAGCCTCCGGCAATCCCGACGATTTGGTGCCTCAATTCAGATGTGCGCCCCGCGCCATGGGGATTGCCAATAATGATTGGCGGTTTTTGCGACACCACGGGGGGTCGGAATGAAACGGACGACAAGTGATCCGCGCTAAACACAGTCCAAAGCCAACCCAGCCCCGAAATCATGGATCAGTTAGATTAAGGTCAACAAGATACGCATTGTTGTCGTTGCAGGCGGCAGCGACCTTGTTGCTGCCTGGAGATGGTGAGGCACAGAATGCGAAGCCAGGTAGCTGTGCAGTCAACAGTTGATTCCCGTCAGACACACTCCAGACATAAATATGTCCGCGGTGGCCACAGGAGAGTAGCCGGGTTCCGTTCTGAACAAACCGCACGTCGTAGACAAAGTCGCGGTGGTTGGTGATGGCCTGTTTGAGTTGGCCAGAGGCCGCGTCCCAGATGCGGATGGTCTTGTCGAGGCCGCCAGCGGCGATCAGTTTGCCATCAGGGCTGAACGCGACTGTGTAGAGCGCCATATTGGACCCGCCCTTTTTCACGGTTCGCTCGATCTTCTTGTCCTTTTCGTTGAAGACTAGATAATCGGCGCCCTCGAACTTTCGGACTTCCTTGCCGCTTTCGACTTCCCAAAGCCGGACACTCCGGTCCGCGCCGCAACTGACCAGTTGTTTGCCGTCGGGACTGAATTCGACACAGAAAATCGAAAGCCGCCTGTTCTTGTCGTCAGGGTTTTCGGCGTTGAGCTGCTTGATCGTCTTGGCTTGCTCGACGTCCCAGATCATGATGCGCGTGTCGTCCTCGCCGCATGAGGCGAGCAGTTTGCCGTCGGGGCTGAACGTCACGTGGTAGACCGAGCGGCTGTGACCGGAGAGTTCCTTTGGCGCGTCGGTTGAATCAACATTCCAGAGTTTGATGACGCGGTCCTTGCCGGCCGATGCGATCTGTTTCCCGTCGGGGCTAGCGGCCAGGGCGAGAATCATGTCCGTATGGCCTTCCAGCGTTCGTTCGACTTTCGCTGTCGCGATGTCCCAAATCTTGACCGTGCGGTCGAAACTGGCTGTAACGACCTTGCTCTCAGAGAGAAAGGCGGTGGCGTAGACCTTGTCAGTGTGTCCGGATAGCGTGATCATCTTGTCGTCCTGGGCGCGGACTGCATGCGGTCCGGCTGTAAAAGTAAGCAAGACGATTGCGACTAGAGATATTCGTGACATTTCGCGTCTCCGTCATTTTGCAAAGTGTTGTATCGGTGTTTGGTCGAGGAAGTTACGCGGGATGAGTTTGAAGCTGTTCCAGACGGCGGGCATCTCGAACCAGTCTTCGCTGCGCGGCTCGTGTTGGAAGTTCAGCATGTACCATACCACGATGTCCTCGCCGTCGACCGACTCATCATTGAGATAATCCGGTAACGCCTTTTCGGTGCGGCGTTTGTCCGCCGAGGAATAGGGGAATTCATTGGTTCGATGACGAGTCACCCAGATGTCGGCCTGCGAAAACGGATCATCCTTCGCGCCGCGATATGCTCCGTTTCCACCCGGAATGAGTTGGTAGGAGCGTGGGTGTCCGAGTGAGTTCTTTGATTTCAGATTCACGATCCGCCATGAACGAAATGTTTCTGGGTTCACGCGCCGGCCACACTCTGCGTTGAGACGTGTCCATCGGCCTTTGGCCAAGGCGCTGCCTGTTTCGTCGGGTTCGTAATTGAACTCTTCCAAAACGTTGTCGGTTGCTCCGTCGATGTCGAAGTCGAGCCGGAAGCAAAAACTGTGAACGTGCGACGGCGAGACTATGCGTTCGCCTGGTTTGAGATTTGCCAGGTAGGGAAACCCCTCTTTCAATTCGCGTGACTTGAGAGCTACCAGCGGGCCGCGTCCTGCGAATTTGCTGTCATTGCTCCAGGTGAAATCTCCTGCACCAGGAAACTGCAATGTCCCTGTCGCGCCAATCTCTGGAATCAGTACACCGTCGTTGCGAAACTTCCAGCGGAGAATGAAGACATACCCGTCACCGGGGCCAGGAAATCGGGCCATCGCCCACAACACGAGCATTTTGCCGTAGGCCCGACCTGACTTGCCAAAGTACATCAGGCCGAGCGGTTCTTCGTGCATCATTACGACGCGTTTACCTTCCTGATTTCCGTCGGCATTGAACGCGTTGCATTCGGCTCCGGGATAGCAATCCTTACCGACGATCAACTCTTCCATGCGAGTCCCGAAACCGGTCTTCATCGATAAGTCGCGCGTTCGGTATCCGTGCGCGTAGGGCGCTTGCAGTTCACAAAGCCCGGCATACTTGAGCACTTGCCGACCGCGAAATTTCACATCCGTCAGTACCAGACCTTCGATGTTGCGAATTGACCAACGAAACGACCAATCGTCCCATTTCACGAGATGGCCAGATGACCGATCGGGCGGCGCTTGCTGAGAATGCGCGTCTGCTGGGATGACTGAGATGCCCGTCAAAACACAAATCAGTAAAACGAAGTTGCTCAGTTTCAGCGTCATGGTTGTTTGCCTACTTGGGAAGTCGTTCGCTTGTAGCTAAATCCACGACCCAAATGTTGCGAAAGCGGACGGGGAAGTCTTGGTCCTCCAGCACAATTCCCGCGGGTTTCGCGAACTCCGGATCGCGGATCACGCCCTCTTCAGGGATTCTCGCATTGTCGTGAACTGTGATGCCGTTGTGGAGCAGTGTAAGACGAGCGGGATGCGAGACGCGTCGCTGGTTATTCAGGCGCGGTGCGTGAAAGGTGATGTCAAATGTCTGCCACTTGCCTGCCGGCAAGGACGCCCGCTGGAGCGGAGCAAGGCGAAAGTACACGCCACCGCATGACGCATGTGAAACGTTGTCACCGAAACTATCGGCAATTTGAATCTCGTAATACTTGCCGTGCAAGAAGACTCCGCTCTTGCGCTGTTGTGGCTTGACTGTCTTGACCGCTGGGATAAGGAATTCGACGTGTAGTTTGTAATCGGTGAACTGGCGGTGAGTGACGATATTGCCTTCATTGGCGACCAGTTCGCCATTGTCCGTTTGCCAAAACAGTTCGTCATCGAGATCCCAATGGCGCCAGGCATCGAGACTTTTGCCGTCGAATAGAACAACTGCACCCTTAGGCGGCTTCGCACCAAGTGTTGGCGAATGCTCCAGCCGGGTATGCTTCTCGTCGTGCGTCGCGCCGCTCTCTTCCCCGGCCGCAACGAGCCCAGCGGCGAGCACGACGGTCAAATTGCAGAAGGCGATTACAATGCATGCTAGTTGACGAGTAATGGTCGATGGTAATCCCATGCTCGGCTCTTGCGGGCTATCACCTGGTCATCGTTAGGTAGCGTTCGGCATTGTCTCGGCCGCCGCGAGGCACGACGAGTTCGGCATTGGTTGGTTCGGTGACGAGTTCAAACGCAATCCCCAACGGATGCCAACCCGGTCGGACACGACGTGGCGTGTTGAGTACATCGCCGAGAACTACCATGTCGAACTGAGTGATGGTCCCCTTTTTGCGATCGCAAGTGATGTGACCAAGCAGTGCGGTGTCGTATCTCGTCTGCTTATCATCCGGCCGACCTTGCGATAGTCGTGCCACACCATCAAGACGCAATTGAACTATTGCGGGCGTGACCTTCTCGACCGTCAACGTCAACTCGCCATCTTCCAACTTGGCGCCGCGAAAGGTGACGCCCTCTCCTAAGCCGCGTTCAGGATCGAGATGGTACTTGAACAAACGCAGCGTGAACGTCGCGGGCGGTGAGAACGATTGGCCCTCTTGCGGTTCCTTCGGAATGAACGCCGTCCATTCGTTCTTGGGAATCCACATCGTGTCCTGGGCCGATTCCCGAAACCGCGCCCATCCCCGCTTCCCCTCACCTTCCGCGTAATCTTCCTCGACGGTGTAGCGCAGTTTGCCCTTGTCCTGCCACTCGAACTGCCGGTTGAAGACGCGAACGATCAAGGCGTCGGACGGCGGCTGATACAAGGGTCGTTCCGGGTCAGGTGTTCCTAGCGCGAGTTGTGTGGGTTTCTTGTCTGCATCGGGGAGCGCTTCCCAGGTCTCGAGGGCTTTTTCAAGTGCGCTCAGGCGATGCTTTTCACTGATGCCTGGAAGGTTCCCCAGCGTTTTTCCGGACGCCGTAACCGCGACTGTCTTTCCAGACGCCGTAATCGTGACCCATTCGCCATTGCGCACCATTTCGCCGACCGCATCCTGCCGGCGGCGTTCGCGGCGAGCATCGACAGCGACGGGGATGAAATGCTCGTTGACGATGGCGACCGTCTTTTCCGTCCAGATTGCAGGCGCACGGCCTGCGGAACCGGCCGCTCAGCACACGGTGTGCGGAGCACCGCCGGCACCGCACCAGATAAGGATTGGTTTGCCTTCCTTTGCCCCTTTCTGCAGCGCTTCGTCGAGACTGAGCAGCCAAGGAACTTGCCAGAACAGAGATTCGCCCGGTTGCGGTTTGATCAACTTGTGCAGCGAAGCAAATTGATCCGGCGCGATTGGTTTGGGTTCTGCCCCGGCGCTTGCTGAAGCGAGTAAAACGATCGAGCTGATTGCTACTAGGATACGAGTTCTCATGATGAGTCTCCGCCGTCTGTCGATTTGTATGCTTGTTCTGTTCGTAACGCGTCTCGCTAGGACTACCTCACTCCCGGCGGTGGTGTGTCATATGGTTCGGTTCCATCCGACAGCCGGAATGCGACGGCGAATGGAAACTTGCCTTTGGGACCATTTCGAGCAAAACGACCTTCGCCCCAGTAGTTCCCGTTGACGACAATGTCGAAACGAGTCAACGCGCCTTCTTTAGCCTCGATGAATCCGAGTAACTCGGCCTTGTAGCCACGATCACGCGTAGCGTTTTCGAAATGGACCTGCCCAGTGATGCGTCCGTCTTCGAGCTTCACATCGAATTGTTTGATTTCGCTACTGCGCCAGCGGCCCGGCTCGCCTCGCGTGTTGTCGTTAAGCAGCGCCGGCATTCGTTTCTTTAGGATATCGGGAAATCTATTCGCGGTCAGAGCTGCGATTTCCTCAGCGGACAAATACAAATGGTCGCGTCCGAGCGACTCTTGATGAATCTTGCGGTTCGAATTGTCGGACTTCTCGTAACCGCCAAGCACTTTGGAGTTCACAAGGACGAGCTGGTTGCCATCGGGCAGCTTCCACAAAGGACCGGCGTCTTCATGGCCCTTGAGAATTGCGGGCAAAGTCTTCGGCGGCTCGAACTTGTCCAATGCTCGCCGCAGCAACTTCCAAGCGTGCTCGCCGCTGACCGTGTTGGAGAACGAAAGTAATTCTGCCGACGGCGTGAAGAAGTAGAGGCCCTGATTGTAGCCACTTACTTTCTCGCCAGTTTGTTCAACAAGTTTCTCGAACAGATCGTACTCCAGGTCCTTACGACGTCGGTGGTGGTGCTGGTTGACCGCTACACAAATGAAATCCGCTTTTATCTTCTTGACGAACTCGGCGTCACCAAAGACCGACACGCGGTCTGTGATGCCGTTGTTTCACACACAGCCAAGCGGATGTCCGGCGCGGCAAACCATGAACAGCGGCTTCTTCTCACGTGCCGCCTGCACGCAGGCCTGCACGAGCGATGTCTTCCAAGGAATGCTTGACCAGCCTTCCTCGGCTTGCGGCCGGAGTTGCTTGTGAAGCCGTGCAAACTCAGTTTCGTCGAATGCCGATGCCTGTGCGACGAGGCCAAGTAAAACCGTTAAGAGTATCGTGTTTGTCATAGTGTTGCCTTTTGCAATGTCGAACTTAGATCAGATCAATTCCGCCAACGGGCCAGTTTGATCGAGGTCGCGTAGATTGGGATCTGGCACGCCAAACGCTTTGCGGCGATCACCGACCGCGTGTAGGAATGACAGGTACAGGTTCGCCATCGTGCGGTGGCCATCAGCGCCGTATCTGGGATAGCCGAGGAATCGCCCACGCGTTTTCAAGCGCCCGCCCAGGTCGCCAATCATTAACGACGGCCATTGATCGAAGCCGGGGTGGTGCGTGTTGCCGGCGTCGCTGGTGAAAAAGATCAGCGTGTTGTCCATCATTGTGCCGTCGCCTTCGCGCACGGCTTCCAGGCGTTTTATCAGCCTCACGATCAGTTCGGCGTGATAAGAGCGGATGATATCGAGGCAGTCGTTGGCCTCGCGGCCCTTGTCTTTCGTGCCGTGTCCCAACTCGTGCTTGGCCACGTCAACGCCCAGACCGTGGAACGAAACACTCATGTGGTCTTGGCCGACGCCCGACGCGATCGTCAACACGTTGGTTAGTCCGCCGATCAAAGACGCCGCTCCCAGATCGAAGTGTGCATCGAGCCGGTCGCTGGGCAGCGGTGATTTGTATTTGTCGCTGTAGACGGGCGCGTGTTTTCGCAGCGTACTCTCGATTTCGTTTAACCGGCTCTGTTGTTCGCGCAATGCCTCGAACGCGTTCAGGTGTTGCTGAAACTTCTCGCGCTCGCCGCCGGGCAATTGCGATTCGGCGCGGCGGATATCATCGACCATGAAGTCGAGCAGGTTGCGGTCCGAATTGAACTGCTGCCGCGCCGCTCCTTCGGCCACGCTGCCGAACACCGTGCTGTAAGCCAGCGCAGCGTTGCAAATCGTCGGGATCGGCTTGTTCTTGCCACTCGCCGAGCAGTTGTTGATCATGCTCAGGTTGGCATCTTTGGCGACACCCAGCACAAGCTGTGGGAACACGGCGGGCAAAGCCTTCCCCAACGCCGCGTCGATCGTTTGAGTCAACGGGCTGTACGTACCATCCGGCGCTTTGCCAGGACAGCAACCGAGGGCTCCGTAGTTGGCAGAGTGACCGCCGCCGTTGGCGATCTTGCCCGAGAGCCCTTGAATCACCGTCATCCGATCCTTGTACGGTTCCAGCAGAGCCAGACCTTTGGGCAGCTTGTTTTCGGTCGTCAGTGGCTCGTCGATCAACTTGGGGACGCGAGTGTGATATTGACCTTCAGGCCATTCGATGCCGGAAGGCTGCATGAACTTTGGCAGACGACCATTGGATTCCAACACGAGGACAAACCGCAGCGGTGGAGCATCGCCGTTGGCGTGCGCTTGGACCTGGCGAAGCACTGGCGAAAGCAGCAGTCCGCCCGCACCCAGCGAAGCGGTTTGAAGGAACTGTCGGCGTTTCATGTTTAGTTACTCCTTGCTCTTGCGAGGTGTTTGTTTTTGACGCGGACTCGGTAGAGAAACGAATCGCTGGTCAAGAGCGACGTGATCAGCGCTTTCATGCTTCCGCCGCTCTCGACATACGCGCGGTCGGCGGCCACCAAAGTTGGCGCGTCGTTGATCGTCTCGGCCCTGCCCATCCAGTACCGAAACGCGTGGCGAACGAACACTTGCCGAACGCGCGGCGAACGCGCCAGTCTCTTGATCATTTCAACGCCGTTCTTCACTGGTCCATCCAGCTTTTCCTCGCCGCTAAAGTCGATGCTGCCTGTGGCGTCGAGCGGCTTGCCGAGTTCTTCGGTTCGGAACCGACCGAACGGATCGTACATTTCCAACGTCAGGCCCAGTGGATTCATCTTCTTGTGACAACTCCAACAGTATTCCTTCTGTGTTCCCACAAGACGCTCGCGGACCGTCTTTTCCGGATCGTCAGGAATCGTTGCATCGACGCTCAACGGAACTGAGGGCATCGCTGCGCCCAACAGCCTTTCGCGAATCCACTTGCCACGATGGATTGGATCAGTGCGATCGTTGAACGAATAGTAGATCAACCAACTGGGCTGCGTGAGGATGCCGGCTCGCTGACCGGCGGGCAGCGTGACCGGTTGATTCTTGCCCGGCCAGGCCGTCAGGTTATAAGCCGGCTCAAATCCCGATTGCTGTGCGTAGGTGCTGAAAGCACGCTCAGGTTGCTGCGGATTGAAATTGACAAACGCTTTATTCGTCGTCAGCAGTTCTTCAAAGACGTTCTTGTCGGCGTCGAGGATGTGTTGGATGAGCAGATTGGTGTCATGAACAAACACCTCGGGCTTGTAGCGAAATTTGTCCTTCTTGAGCCCAAAGGAGTTTTGAAATTCGCGCACCGTCTTGTCGTCCTTGAACGCACTGATAGCCGCGGTGTATCCAAAATACTCCTGGAAGAAACGCAAGATCCGCAGCTTTTCGATTTCCTCGTCATTCAGGAGTCGCTCGATCTGGCTGCGGACGTCGTCTCGAGTGCCGAGCCGGCCCTCCGAGGCTGCAGCAACCAGGTCTGGATCGGGCCGGCTATCAGTCAACGCGTAGGCAATCGCATACGCCAGTTCGCGCGGTCCCAACATTCGTCGGCCATGTTCATCAACCACGCCCTTGCCTATTTCACTGCGGAATATCGTTTCGCGAAGCAAGATGATCGAGGCCAGCGCGCCGCGGACACCCTCGACTTGCCCCGCGTCCTGAATGTTCTTTTCCATCAGGGATCGAAAACGCGACAGCTCTTCTTCGTTCGGCTGTCGCAACACAACCAATTCAAACTGTTTTCGTATGGCCGCTTCCATTGTTTCAGGAGTGGGCGGGACGCCGGTGTCCATCAGCGCGAGAAACTCAGCGGGAATGCCCGTTCTGTGCCGGGGCGTGAACAGCTTGGTTCGGCGGTCAATCTGCGGTTTGCCGTCTTTGTCCACGCGCCATTCCGACTGACTTTTGGCGAGTTCCTTCGCGTTGCGAATCAACACTTCGGCCGTCGGTTTGTCGATCGTGAATGTTCCCGAATAGTCGGAGAAGCCGGTTGCCGGCGCGGTAAATGGCTGGCTGTACCGCTCCACGAACCGTTTGATCGCGCCTCTTAGCTGGTAGTCGGGCTTTCCATAGTACGACGAAACATCCGGATCGAGATCTTGCAGGAACTTGAAATAGATATGCGGACTCACTCGCCATTCGCGAGCCGGAGAAGCCGTCACGATGCCGGCCGAATGCGGCCCGAACAACAGATCATGATCGACACGGTTGCCTTGACTGGGCGGAGCGGGCTCGGACGTTCGCTGAGGCTCCTTTTCAGCCTGGATCAATCCAGCAGCAATCCAATCGGTAACACGAGCCAATTCCTTTTTGTCTGGACGCGGTTCATCCTTCGGCGGCATCTCACCTGCGATCAGTCTTGTTCGCACTTTGGCCCAAATCGCGAAGTCAGGTCCACCGACAAGGTCGGTGCTTAGAGTGTCCAGTCGCAATTCGGCCTCTTGCGTATCCGAACCGTGGCAGTCGATACAATGATTCTTCAAGAAAGGCGCAATGACCGTTCTATGGTCTTCCGCGCGAAGCTGACCTATTGGTTCGGCCGCAGAACAGATGGCGGTCGCAAGAACTACAGTAACCAGAAGCGCAAGTGAGGCGGCGCGCTGTCCGGTCGATGACCGACTTCCTCGCCCGCGTTTCGCGTCGTGGTAGTTGTTGAACCTCATCGTCTTATCCCAATCCCGATAGTGTGCCAGTGCTTCGTCCAAACTCCTTGCGATCGACTCCGACCATCTGCGCCAATGTCAGCCACAGATTGGAGAGCGGCGCGCCGCGTTTCCACTCTTGCTTTTCACTTCCGTAGTAGCCGATTTGCCGACCCGGTTTGGCCAACAGTCCGCCACCTTTGCCGGCCAAGATACAGGCCACATCGCGCAGGTCGTGTCCGGGCCATCCCTTGCCTTGGCCGCCGCCATTACCGCTCCCGTAGACGACGATGCTGTGGTCTAGCAGGTTGCCGTCTCCTTCGTGGGCAGACAGAAGCTCTTGAAGCAGGTATGAAAAGTGTTCAACGTAGCAGCGGTCGATCGCTTGGATGATCGGTAGCGTCGGTTTTGGA
>CALBSZ010000364.1 GCA_937967665.1 uncultured Planctomycetaceae bacterium | reverse complement strand
AAAGCCGTCTCTTGGACAAGAACACTCATCCAACCGAGGACATGATGAGTATCAATCGCTTATACGTTAGCGGTAGCGTGTTTGCCAACAACACAGCGCGCGAAGGCGGTGCCATAAGAATGTCGGCCTCCACAACTGCCACGATTGTCAACTCGACAATTGTCAACAATGGCGCGTCGCGCCCTGCCGGTGGGGTTCAGAGTAACGGAGACGTGACGATTGTGAACTCGACAATCGCCGGCAATCGAGCGAATACGGCGGAATCAGGTTCGCCTACGGGCGGTGGGATCCAACAGTTGGGTGGAACACTGGTACTCCAAAACACGATCGTTGCCGGTAACTACCGCTACAACGGCAAAACGGCCAGCGATATTAGCAACGCTACTTTGTCTAATGACTCCACTCACAACCTGATCGGCACGGGCGGAAGCGGCGGACTGACCGACGGCGTTAACGGCAATCTCGTCGGTGTCGACTGGACAACGGTCTTGCACAACGATGGCACGTCGCTCTTGCTGGAAGATAACGGCGGCCCTACGCAAACCGTGGCGCCTATTCCGGGCACTGCAGCCATCGACGGCGTTGTTAGCTTAGTTACGCCAAGCACGGTCACGTCATCGACCGCGGGAACCGACCTGTATCCGGCGGCCAACCTGATTAACAACAGTGGACTGAGTGGGCCCGTTGATCGTGCGAACCTGAATACCGCGACGCATGCCAGCGCGTCCAGTACCACGACTTGGGTGACGGCGGCTCCGGGGTCAGATTACTTTGCGACCACGGCGCCGGTGCCAGCATTAACATTCGAGTTCAATCGAGCCTACTGGTTAAGCGACCTCGTGCTGTGGGGCTACCATTTTGGAAGCCCCAATAACAATGAGGCCAAGTCGTTGCTGCTGGAGTTTTCCACCGACGGTGGCAGTTCCTTTCACACGAGCGTTGAGTTGAATCATCAGCGCACTGCCGCGAACGCAGAGACGTTGCCGTTTGGACGAGGCATCTTGGCCGACACGGTGCGCATGAGGATTACCGATAATCACTATGGGACGTTGGGCGCGTTGGGTGGAGATCGAGTGGGCTTGGGCGAAGTCAAGTTCATCGAAGCGTCTCCGGCGGTGGATCAGCGCGGTATCGCCCGTCCTCAGGAGTTTGCCCCCGATATTGGCGCTTTTGAGTTTTCTCGCGTGGCTAACCGACGCGTCTTTTACAACGACTCCAACTTCGATGGAAGTTCGAATGTCAACGCGGAAGACGATCATGCAATTGCGGTGGATAAGCAGGCGTTGCTGCCGGGGGAGACGGCCAGGTTCCAGAACTATTCCAGCTACATCCACGGGATCAACGGGATCATGGTCGACCTGGCCGGCGCATCGGGTGTGTCGTCCAGCGACTTTGAATTCCGCGTGGGTAACGACGACAACCCCGCCGCCTGGCCGATCTTTACGGTGACTCCGTCCGTTCTGGAGCGGCCGGGAGACGGTGTCCTGGGTACCACCCCCTGCCCTTTCGCTGGTCCTGGAACCGGCGTTGGCGGAAACACCTGTTCGGGACGAAGACCAAAGCGAGGAGACGACGATGAATCCAAACGCCGTTGACAGGGCGATCGTGGATCTGGTGGTGACGCCAGTTTTCTCAAAGGAGATCGTGAGTCTGAGTCCTCCGGAACACGAACAGGCACTCGAAGCAATCCGCTTTGAACTCGCCAACGAATTCGATGGCATGAACTAGACGGCGCGAACGGGAGGTGACGCTGTCAGCCGGTTTGAACGCCCGTCGCCGCAGTTTCACCTCTCAGCCGTCTTGTTGCCGGGCTCCCTGCAATTGCGGCCAACACCATGGAGCGAGCGCAAGGATGGCGGGCAGCCTACTTCCCGTCGGCCACGTAGCCGGGGGCGGCGTGGAAGCGGCCGAGCTGGCTGCCGTTGTCCGCATTCCAGACGATCACTTCGCCATCGATGCCGCCGGTGGCGAGTTGTTTTGAAGCGGCGTGGTAGGCGCTTGACAGCACTTCATCGTGATGCCCATCGAACGTCCGCAGCGGTTTCAGGTTGTCGCGCGGGAACTGCCGTACGGATTTGTCCGCGGAGGCGGCGAACAGGAATGGATCGACAGCGAGGACTTCGGTCACGGTGCCGCCGAACGCAATGTCTGCCAGCCGTTTCCCGTCGGCGATCTTCCAGCGATGCAGCTTGTTGTCGTCACCCCCGGAATACACTTCCTGGCCGCTAGGGTGGAACGCCACACTATACACCGGTTGATCGTGTCCGCTGTAGGTGATCCGTAACTTGCCCGACTCGGCGTCAAACACCTTCACTGACTTGTCGCGACTGGCCGTGGCAAGCTGTTTCCCATCGTCGCTCCACGCTATCGCCATCACCCAATCGGAATGGCTGGTCAGCGTATGAATCAGCTTCCCTTCTGCTAAGCCGAAGATGCGGAGCGTATTGTCGGCGGCGGCGACGGCTAACGGTTTGCCGTCGGGACGCCACGCCACATCCGTCACGACGTCCGTCGTGGCCCCCAATGCTTGTAGGATCGTGCCGTCGGCGAAGTCCACCATCCGTATTTCCCCCAGCACTCCGGGTTCGCCGCCGCCGACGGCCAGCAAACCGGTGACCGGACTTTGAGCCAGTCCATAGGTCCGCTGGCCGAGATTCGGAATGCGCCGCACCAGTTTCTGCGTCGCGACGTCGCAGCCGGTCAATTCGTGATAGCCACCGACAACCAATTCGTGGCCGTCCGGAGAAAAGACCATCGCCGTAATGGGCACCGCAAAGCGATAGCTTTCCGGAGCCGCGAAATACGTGGCCGGTGGGATGATGGCGACCAGATTCGCGTCGGGATCGTCGCCGTCGTAGGGGACGCCCTCCTGGATCCATCGTCTGACCTGTTCCAGCTGCGGTAGGGCAAGTGCATCCCGGTTCTGCGGCATTCGTTCATCGGGATCGGTGGAGACCATGCGGCGAAAGGCTTCACTGTCATCCAGATTCGCAGCTTGAAAACCGTTCGATCCGGAATCGCCCGCGCGTAAACTCTGTGCATAGCTATCGACCCGATAGCCGCCTGCTGCCTTCCGCTGACTATGGCACGGCAGGCAGTGGGATCGTAGCAGCGGCGCGATCTCCTTGCGAAAACTCACCGGATCCGCTAACGCTCGAGGAACCGAAGGCTCCAGGAGCAAAGCCAGAATGACCAGTGGAAGCCAACGTTTTTGGGACAGGTTGCACACGATTTGAGTTTCACCGCGCGGGAGGGTATGGACCGCTTTTTGCTTATCTTCTCAGCGTTTGGCGTCGATTTCAAGGAAAGAAGCGGGCCTCCCCAGGAAAATGAGAACGCAGCGCCGATCTTGCCTGATTCGTAAAATCTATTTAACATTAATCGAAGTCGTTTAACTTGGGTAATTTGTGTCAGCAATTCACCCGTTCCTGCCGCGTCGTGCCCGATATGTGATAATGCAGGTCGAACCTTCGAATCCCGATTGCGTATCACAGGTGGGTATTTCTCCGAACAGCCATAAAGGATGATCATGCGAGCTAAAGTCAACCTCTTCCTACGCCCACGAGTGTATTTGCTTGTTGCTGTTTGCCTTGCTGTTTCGGCTGGCTTTTGGAAACTGCAGGCCGAGGAGGGTTTGAATGGCCCGCGCGGCCAGGATCGCAATATCGTGCACGTGGTTACCTGGCTGATGGATCGCGACCATCTGCTGAAGGACAAGTTCGGTTTCAACGACGAGATCTCCAAACGCAGCTTGGAAGCGTTCTTGGCGAGCCTCGACCCGATGAAGGTTTATTTCAATCAGTCGGACGTCGATGAATTCATGCAGCAGGAGACCAAGATCGACGACATGCTGCGTGACAAGGACATCTCGTTTGCCTATACGGTCTTCAATCGCTTCTTACAGCGGGTGGACGAACGCGTCGCATTGATCGACCGCATCCTGTCGGAGGACCTTGAATTCACATCGAATGAAGAGCTGATTACCGACCGCGACGCGCTGCGTTATGCGCGAAACGACCAGGAATCCTACGAGCGGTGGCGGAAGCGGATCAAATACGATCTGCTGGTATTGAAAGGGGACGACACCGTGGGGCAGGAAGCACGCGACAAACTTTCGCGGCGCTACCACAGCTTCGCCAAGCGGATGCACCAAACCGATAGCGACGAATTGCTCGAAATGTACCTCACGGCAGTCACGACGTCCTTTGACCCGCATACGACGTATATGTCCGCCAGTGCGTTGACGAACTTCCGGATCCTGATGGGATTGAAGCTGGAAGGAATTGGGGCTGCGTTGCAAGTTCAGGATGGCTATACCGTCGTCACGAAGATCATCCCAGGCGGCGCTGCGGACAAACACGGCAAGCTGAAACCTGAGGACCGCATCATCAGTGTCGGCCAGGGCGAAGACGGTGAAATGGTTGACGTCATCGACATGAAACTGGAGGACGTGGTCAAGTTGATCCGCGGCAAAGCCGACAGCATCGTGCGGCTCGGCGTCACACCGGCTGTGGGCGGCGAAAGCAAGATTTATAAGATCACACGCGGTAAAATCGAATTGAAGGACAGCGAGGCTCGGGCGGAGATCATCCAGGAAGACAATCGAAAGGTCGGCTACATTGACTTGCCCAGCTTCTACATGGACATGGAAGGCGCCCGCGCCGGACTGGAGAATTTCAAGAGCACCACACGGGACGTGCGCAAGATCCTGGAGGACTTTAATGACAAGAGCGTCGACATCGTGGTGCTCGACCTGCGGCGGAACGGCGGCGGCAGCCTGACCGAAGCGATTAACTTGACCGGTTTATTTATCGATCACGGCCCGGTCGTGCAAGTGAAGGGTTCGGACGGTGCCGTGCAGCATTACGATGATCTGGACCGCGGCATGGTCTGGGACGGGCCCCTGGTGGTCTTGACCAGCAAGTTCAGCGCGAGTGCCAGCGAGATCCTGGCGGGCGCCATTCAGGACTATCATCGCGGGTTGATCATCGGCGATCACAACACGCACGGCAAAGGTACCGTGCAGAGCTTGCTGGATGTGGGGCAGCAGATTTTCCGCATTCCCAATCCGCCGAACTACGGTGCGTTGAAGATTACCATGCAGCAGTTCTATCGACCAAACGGCGACAGCACGCAAAAACGCGGCGTGATTTCCGACATCGAACTGCCGTCGCTGACCACGCACATGGATGTTGGCGAAGGCGACCTGGATTACTCGGTGGAATTCGACAAAGTTCCTGCCGCCGCGTATCGTGTCGATCGCATGATCAATAGCAACATCATCAACACCTTGAAGCAGCGATCGCTGGCTCGTATCAACGCCTCCGAGGACTTCGCGAAGCTGAAGCGACGGATCGCGCGTTACCTGGAACAGAAACAAAAGAAACGCGTGACGCTAAATGAAGAACAGTATTTCGCGGAGCGCAAGGAATTCGACGCCGACAAGGAAGACGAGAAGCAGTTCGAAGAACAGACCGAACCGCAGGACGAGATCGTCAAACGCGACTACTATTTCAATGAAATGCTGGCCATCAGCCTAGACTATCTTTCCCAACTGGAGCAAAATCGCATCGTCCGGGCAAATTAGTCCACGCAGTTCACTCAGTTTGCGAGCGTCTCGCCCCCGGTGTCTTGCTCGGGAGTGCCGGGGGGGCAAGAAATCTCACGCCGAGTTCGCAGAGTGCAGACATGAAAAAACTCCGCGGTCTCGGCGCCTCCGCGTGAAATCTTTCGCTCCCATGTAGCGCACTTGGACGCGCATCACCGTCGAACGCGTGCATGGCTGCTGACGGAAGCAGTCAAGGCTGTTTGAGTGTCCGTTCCATGACGACGATTGGCCCGGTTGGCGGGACCCTCTTGCTTCGCCAATCCACGGGAAAGGTCGTCGCCATCATGTCCGCGGCGATCGCTGCGCTTCCGGTACGGAGCCCTGCGCCATGGACATGGTCGTCTCCCCCGCCCTGCAATCCGTATAATCGACAAGGTCGCTGGGCCCGTAGAAGCCGGAAACCGCGAGGAACGGGACTGGCATCCTTCGCCCGTTTACGGTGACACGACGAGATCAGTCGGCCAGGGATTCTGCCCGAGCTTTCCGCGTTTTGACGCCGACACAAATACTACAGCGCAGGGTTGACGGTAGCGAAAAGGGACTGGCTCCATCGTTGTGTTTGGTTCGTCCCGGAAAACCCGGTGGATCGATGGTGCCTGTCCCCCTTTCGCGGACCAGTATCACCCGTGGCTTGCAAAAAATGGGGCCTGCGCTGTAGTACTAATTGCACCGGCGGAGCCCAAGCTAGACGACTGGAAAAGTTTGCGGTCGCAATGCGCCGATCGCTACTGCGCAAGCCGTCGGATTTAAGGTATTATCACCGCGATCTGGCGACGTAGAATTGTGGGTATGCCTGCACTGGAACAGGCGGAATCGCCGTTTTGGGAAGCAAGTCGGTAATGTGCTTTCGCTGGTCTGTTTTCACAGTCGTTGTGTGCCTGTCGCACGTCGTCCTGGCGGACGAGTCGGCGGTGACCGCGGAATTGATCCAGGCGCGGCTGAGCGAAGTCGAGAATTCGACGACGTTGAGTGAAGATTCCAAGGCGGCCATTCGAAAGCTCTATCAACAAGCGACGAGCCAACTGGCGGCTGCAGCGAAGGCAAACGAGCGGGCCGAGCAGTTCTCGCAGATGGCACGGACCGCCCCGGAGGACATCGGCCGCGTTCGCCGTGATCTGGCCGTGTTAGTGGAAACACCCGCGGCGGTGCTCGGAGAAAACGAGAGCCTCGCACGGCTGAAAGCGAGGCTCACCGAACGGGAAGAGGAACTCGCCCAACGCAAGGCCGAACTGCAGGGACTGAAGGACGAACCCAAGAAACGTGCCTCGCAGCGCCGCGCGATTCCGTTGCAGCGCGCGGCCTATCGCAAGCAGTTGGATGAACTGCAGCGTGAACTCGCGGCCGCTCCAGAACCCGATGATCCGCCGGAGCTTGTTCTGGCCCGCCAGACGTACACGCAAGCGCGCATCGCGACGCTGCAAGCCACGCTCAGCGCGGGCACGAACGAATTGGATGCATACGAGGCGACGATCGATTTGCTGCCATTGCAGCGAGATCTTGTCGCGGCGCGCGTGGCTCGACTTCAGGACGAAGTAACGACCTTGCAGCAGGCGGTGGACCGGCGGCTGTCCAGCGAGGTGGACGAACATCTGCGGCAGGCCGAACAGTTGGTCAGCGAGGTCACGGGGAGCCTGAAGAAGCAGGCAGAAGTGAACTTGCGGCTGGTTGAACGCCGCAAGGAACTGCGCGAGCAGCTTGAAGAGTTAGAGCAATACCTTGCCGAGGTGGACCGGATCGCGGCGGACCTGACGCAGCAGCGCACGCGGACAGAGGAAAAGGTCGATGCCGTCGGGCTGACGGGGCCAGTGGGCCTGCTGCTTCGCCAGCAGCGGTCACGGCTTCCCGACGTGAGTAGCTACCGTCGCGATCTTCGCCTCCGCGAACCGGAATTGCGTACCGCGCAGCTGGCCGTGTTGGACCTGGAACATCGACGGTCGGACCTGGTTGACCTGGACGTGGCCGTGGCGCGTGCCTTGAAGGACCTCAGCAGCAAGGGAACGGCGCTTTCGGACCAGGGACGCGACCGGCTGAAGCAGGTTCTTTCGGATGAGCTGCGTTATACGGATTATCTGTTAGAGGACTCGAAGGCGTACGTCGACCTGTTGCTCAAACTCGCCGGCACCGAAGCGTCGCTGGTCGAGGCGACGGAGCTGTTTACCGACTATATCGATGAACGGGTCTTATGGGTGCGGAGCGCGGGACCGATTTCCACGCAGGACCTGTCAGCTGCCGCCGAGGCGGCTAGAAGCTTCGTCGAACCAGCTCAATGGAAACAGGTTGCCGCGGACGTTTACCAGGACGCCGAGCGACGTCTACTGTCGTATTTGCTCGGCATCGCCTTCCTGCTGCTGATCTTTCTGGCTGGACGCCTGATGGCCACACGGCGCATCCGGCACACGGCCAGCGAGCGGCGTACGCGGTTACAGCGCATTCTTCGGGACAGCGTCGAACTCCTGTTGTGCTCCCTTCCCCTGCCGTTGCTGGCGTGGCTGTTGGGTAATCGCCTGGTGTCGCTACCGGATGCGATACCTTTTACACGCGCGTTGGGAACAGGCCTGACGTCGGTAAGTCGAGACCTGCTGCTGTTACTGCTGATGCTGCGATTATGCCGGCCGCAAGGATTCTTCAAACGGTATCTGGACTGGTCGGCCGTCGGGATGCAGCAGATGCGGAGGATGTTGATCATCCTGATTGCCGTCGTGTTGCCGTTGACGTTTGTCCACACCGCGCTGCACGCTCAAGACAGCGTGCGCTGGCAAGACTCGCTGGCCCGAATCTGTTTTGTCGTGAATGTCCTGCTGGTGGCGGTTCTGATGGAGCGGCTGTTGCGGCCACGCAACGGAGTGCTCTATCGGACCTTGCCGTCGTTCGAGGGCGACTGGATTCGACGACTCCGCTGGATCTGGTACCTGGTGGGCGTGGCCGCGCACGTAGGCCTGGCGGTCACAACTTTGATCGGTTACACGTACACGGCGAATTTGTTGGGCAATCAGATTCGCGCGACGTCGATCTTGTTTCTGTGTTTGCTGCTCATCGGCTCGCTGCTCATGAGATGGACGCGATTGAACACGCGACGCCTGTCGATTGCGAAAGCGGGACGGAAAGCGGCCGAACCGCGGGCGGCAACGGCGGCCAACGAGTTTGGTATGCCGCCCGTGCCGGTGGATGTCGGAGGCGGGTGGCTG
Organism: uncultured Planctomycetaceae bacterium; assembly: GCA_937967665.1. Taxonomy (GTDB): domain Bacteria; phylum Planctomycetota; class Planctomycetia; order Pirellulales; family Pirellulaceae; genus CALBSZ01. The sequence continues at coordinate 3,999 of CALBSZ010000364.1, read as the reverse complement.
CCGGAACAAAAAAACAGCAGCAAGATGCAGCCGTTGATCAGCACGGTCCTCGTGATCGTCGGAATGGTGGGACTCTGGTTGATCTGGAACGACGTCGTGCCCGCGCTGAACGTGGTGCATCAGATCACCGTCTGGCATACCGAGATGCCGGTGACCGAAGCCGTTGCCGTCGATGATACAATACAGGCGTTGCATCATCCGACCAAGCGTGTTCCGGTGACGTTGGGCAATGTCTTCATGGCGGCGTTTGTTCTGTTCGCGACCATCTTTGCGTCGCGCAACATCGCCGGACTTTTCGAACTGCCCGTGCTGGAGCGACTGCCACTGGACCGGGCGCTCGAAAACACCATCACCACCGTAGCAAAATACGCGCTATGGATCGTCGCGGTGATTGTTGCCGCGGCATTCCTGGGCATCGGCTGGTCCAAGGTGCAGTGGATGGTCGCCGCGCTTTCCGTCGGCTTGGGGTTCGGCCTGCAGGAAATCTTTGCCAACTTCTTTTCCGGGTTAATCATCCTGTTTGAGCGGCCGATGCGCGTCGGAGATGTCATCACGATTGGCGATTCGACAGGCGTCGTACGGGCCATTCGGATGCGGGCGACCACGATCATGGATTGGGACCGTAAAGAACTGGTGGTTCCCAACAAGGAGTTCGCCACGGGCCGTTTGTTGAACTGGACGCTGACCAACAAGACCAATCGCCGCGTGCTGCGCGTGGGTGTCGAATACGGAAACGATCCGGACAAGGTCCGCGAACTACTGCTCAAGGTCGCACGGGAAAACCATCGCGTCATGGTCGACCCGGCGCCGATCGCGTTGTTTGAGGAGTTTGGGGAGAATGCCATGATATTCTCCCTGCGGGTCTATCATCCAGCCATCAGCCACCGCTTGCGCGGCCTGCACGAATTGAATACCGCCATCCAGCGTGAATTCAAGGCGGCCGGGATCCGTATTGCCTTCCCGCAGCGAGAACTCCATATTCATGGTCAACCGTCCCGCACGCTTTGGCTCGGCCCCGAAGATGAAAAAGATCCAGAACTCAATGACCTCAATTAACGTTTTGCCACAAGCCACGAGCGCGAATGTGCCGCGAAAGGGGGACAGGGACCATCAATCCAACGGGTTTTCCGGGCGCGGCCAAACACGACGATGGAGCCAGTCCGCTTTTCGCTCCCATCGACACCGCGCGGTTGTTGTCCTGGGCTTCCTCGTGGCGTGTGTAGCGCGACCGACTGCGGCGGTCCAACAGGACGCTGAGGATGATCCCGCCAGGCCCTCGGCCATGGACACCGTCAACGTTCCCGTGGCGCCGGCGCGTTTCTTTCAGGAACTGCTCGCCTACCAGAGTGTGCGGCAGGCCCGTTTCGCAGGCTGGTCTCCCGACGGCCGCGGGATCCTGATTCGTACGCAGTTCGGCAATGCGGCGCAAATGCATCGGGTTTATCGCCCGGGCGGCCGGCGCGAACAGGTGACGTTTTTCAGCGAACCGCCGACCGGACGATTTGTCCCCAAAAATCACGACGGCGATCTGATTCTTAACCTCAGCCGGCACGGCGACGAACGGTATCAGCTGTACCTGTACGAACCTAAAGACTTCCGCATGACCCTGTTGACCGACGGCCATTCGCGGCACACGTTGGGACCGTTTTCGCCCGACGGCAAAAAGATGATGGTGCGCAGCAATCAGCGCAACGACCGCGACATGGATCTGTATGTCATGGAAACGGGGCGACGGTCCGCACCCGAACTGCTGCTGCGGGTCACCGACGAGTATTGGTATGCCAGTCATTGGTCCAACGACGGCCGGCAGCTTTTGTTGCGGCGCCACGTTTCGGTAGTGGAATCCTATCCCGCGATTTATGATTTCGCTGCGGCGAGCCTGTCTATGCTGCCGCTGGCGGCCGCGGAGAGGGCGGCCTACGCCAATTTGCGATTCGCGCCGGATGGGCGTCATGTTTACATGACCACCGATGCGTTCAGCGAGTTTCAGGAACTTGTCCGCTGGGATCGGAAGACGCAGAAGTACGAACGTCTGACGCCCGACATTTTCGGGGACTGGTTGCGCGCCGGAGTCGAAACGGCCGGGATCGCCAATTTTTCGTCGTTCCTGGAACAGACCGAATCGTATCGAAGGGCGCGGCGGCGCGTGGAATACGGTGATGAGCGGACCGCAGAGATGCGCCAATTCTTCACGCGTATCAACCCCACCAGCAATGCAGATCAGATCACCACTCCACTGCTGGTCGTGCATGGAGCCCATGACCCGCGCGTGCCGTTTAACGAGGCCCGGCAGATCGTCGAACGGTTGCGTGCTCTGAACCGCGAAGTCTGGGCGGTGTACGTCAACGACGAAGGTCACAGTTTTCGCAAGCGGACCAATACCGATTATATCAGTGTTGTCGCAGTGATGTTCCTGAGCAAGCACCTGCTCGGAACGGACTCGCTGTCCGATCCGTAATAGCAGGCGAGCGGCGGCGGTGGGCGACGTCGCGCCGGAGATCTGTTAAAATTGCCGAAATGGCGCCGTGACCCCCATTTTCATCTGGCGTCAACCTGATCTCATGACACCATCCGATTTCTTGAATCACATCCGCAAGACTACATTCAGTATCTGACAGGAAGGACCTGGCATGCGCATTGGATTCGTCGTCAACGACGTGAAGACTGAAGAAGGAAAGTTTACCACCAGCCGTCTCGGGCACGCGGCCATCAGTCGCGGGCACGAAGTCTGGGTGATGGGAGTCGGTGACTTCGCCTACGACCCGGACGATACGATTCGCGCTCGAGCGACCTCAGTGCCCAAGGCCAGTTACGGGAATTCCGACAGCTACACGTCCGATTTGCAAGGCAAAAACGCGGTCAAACGCCGCATCACCGTCGACGATCTGGACGTGGTCATGCTGCGAAACGTGCCTTCGGACGACTACTTGCAGCGCCCCTGGGCGGCTGCCGCGGCGGCCGAGTTTACACGCATTGCCATGCGGCGCGGAGTGATCGTGCTGAGCGATCCCAATGGCCTGGCGACGGCGTCGAGTAAGATGTATTTTCAGCTCTTTCCGGAAGAAGTGCGGCCGCGGACGCTGATCACGCGGGATCGCGACGATATCAAGCACTTTGCCCAGGAGGAAGGAACGATTGTGATCAAGCCGCTGCAAGGATCGGGCGGCGCCAGCGTGTTTCTCGTACGCCCCAGCGATATCTCCAACCTCAATCAAATGATCGACGCCGTCAGCCGCGACGGTTTCGTGATCGCTCAGGAATACCTGCCGGCCGCGGAACAAGGCGATTTGCGACTGTTTGTGATGAACGGCATGCCCCTGCGTGTCGGTAAGAAGTATGCCGCTTTCCGCCGAGTTCGCAGTGGTGGCGACATGCGCAGTAACATTCATGCCGGCGGCAGCAAAGCGGCGGCCGAAGTCGACAAGACCGTGCTGCATATCGCGGAAATCGTCCGCCCGAAACTCGTCCAGGACGGCATGTTCCTGGTGGGATTGGATATCGTGGGGGACAAGTTGATGGAAATCAATGTTTTCAGCCCGGGCGGACTCGGCAGCGCCCAGCAATTCGAGAAAACGAATTTCAGCGTGCACGTCATCAAGGCCATCGAACGAAAGGTCAATTACATGCAATACTACGGTCGCAACTTCGACAACATCGATATGGCGACCCTGTAGCCGTTGGCCAGCGTTGTGTTTGAGTCATGCTTCGTTGGACCGCGCCGCGTTGGATATTTGGAAAATGGCTTCTGCGTACATTGTTTAACCCCCAGCCGCAGGCGCAGGTGTAGTCTGGACGCCGGCGCCTGCGGCTGGGGGTTAAACAGAGCGACGGCAAGTACGGGCGCCGGCGGCTCGGAGTAAGACACGACTGCGGCCAGCACTACCACACGCTCACAGGAATTACTCAAAAACGCCTCGCCACGAAAGGCTGTTATGTCCCTGCTCGTCAAGAATGGTCGCATTGTTACCGCCACGGACGACTACGTGGCGGATATCCTGT
>CALBSZ010000363.1 GCA_937967665.1 uncultured Planctomycetaceae bacterium | reverse complement strand
CTCGGGCGACGCCGGTGTGGACAACATCTCGGGTAGCGAAGGAGACGACCTGATCAACGGCGGTACGGGCGACGACACACTGCAAGGGGGTAGCGGAAACGACGTGGTGGTCGGTGGGGACGGCGACGACCGAGTCTTCGGCGCTCCGGGCGACGGAGACGGCCTCGGTGACCGCGACATCTTGATCGGCGGTCAAGGGGCGGATGGCCTGTTCGGTCGCGGTGACGACGACATCCTGGTCGGTAACGCCACAGACCACGATGACGACTTTGGGGCGCTGGCGGCGCTGCTATCGGAATGGACGTCGAGTAACGACTTTGCGACCCGCCGGGCCAATATCGCGGCGGGCGTCCCGTTCGGCATGTCCACGGTCGCGTTGAGCGCTTCCACGATCGATTCCGACGGCGTCCGCGATGTTTTGACCGGAGGCCTCGGCGCCGACTGGTACCTGGCCTCGGGTGAAGACGGCATCACCCGCCTTTCGGGCGAAGACGCTGCCACGTTTATTTAGGAGTTGATTCGGGGGTTCGGTAAAGGGGTCAGGAGTCAATTGTGCGAAGCACCCGAAGGGCCGTTCCGGCAATTGACTCCTGACCCCTTTACCTTACGCAATTGTGCGAAGCACCCGAAGGGCCGTTCCGGCAATTGACTCCCGACCCCTTTACCTTATATAAATCCTCAGAAAAATTTGCAACTTTCTTGCAATTGGTATCGGTTCGGTCTATTTTACCAATTAGAGCGATTTTGCGTCTTTTGGACGACCGTTATCGAGCAGCTCATTCGAGCCTTGGACGTCCACATCGAAGCCGGTGCTATCGCACAGTTCCGACACGGCAATCGAAACCACAGCAATTGGGAGAAGATCATGGATTCGCGCACCTTGCGACGGAAGCGACGACGTCACCGTAGTTCAGGAACTCGGCTGCGCGCCGAACGGCTGGAAGACCGGCGGTTGCTGGCGGCCGGTGATATCGGCATCTTTATTGACGAAACGGGCGGTGAGCCGCTGTTGGTTAACGGTGGAAACACGCTGACGCACGACTTCGATGCCGGCGCGGTGCGGTCTGCGCCAGGGATCGCGCTCAACGGGACCAACGATGGGGTGAATCTGAACGCCGGACATTACTTCGTGATGTACAACTCGTTTTTTGATTCCGCCGGCGGCAATCAGCGTCGCGAGATTCAGTCAAAACTTAATCTCGCCGGCAGCGATTTGCCGATCGGTTGGTCGCAGGCATATATTCGCCGGGCAACCAACCAGAATGAAGCAATTTCAACGGGTGCCGCGATCATCGACGTGGCGAATGACGGCGACCTTTTACAGCTACAATCATTTCGGACGGATAATGAAAATAATGCCGTCACACGAGGCGCTCAAACAGGTCTGCAAGTTTTGGAACTTCTTGACTCGTGGGACTACCTGCGCGTCAGCCGTGTGACGGACCAGTTGGGGCCGAACGTTAATGCCGGCGGCGTGGCGAATGCCGTCGAAGTTGCGTACGACCAAATTGATGAGTCGAATCCAAATTTCGGCTTCACATCGGGCGGCTCGAATGTCACGCTCACCGATGGCGGAAAATACCTGGTGGTCGCCAACACTTACTTAACAACGGCCAATTCCGATAGCGACCGCCACGTCTTTACGCAGCGTCTAACTTTGGACGATAGTGAGATCACGGGATCGCGAACCAGTGTTTATGTGCGCGGAAATTCCGCCAGCGACAGCGCCCACGATGGCGCGGCGAGTATCGCGATGATCATCGATGCGGCGGCGGGACAGGAGTTGAGCGTCGATGTTTCTCAGGATACGGGTGGGAACTCGAACGGCGATGGAACGATCAAGGCCGACATGACGGCGTTGACAATTGCCAAGTTGCCCGATAACGGCGACTACATCCAACTGACGGAGACCGCCGGCACGCAAAACATTAACGACAGCAATGCGGTCACGTGGGGCACGCAGGTGGCGGCACCGGATCCCTCGTTTTCACACACGGCAGGCACTAGTGCCGTTACGGTCAACAGCGACGGCGACTATTTGTTTCTGAACACATTGAACACCGAGGACACAGGCGCGACGCGAGGTTACCCCGAGAGTTTCTATGAGGTCAATAACGCCACGACTTTCACTTTTGGGCGTTCCGGTTTCTACACACGCAATCAGAACGATGGTGCCGGCGATGGACAGTCAGGCGGCAACTTCAATGGAATCCTGTTGGCGCTTGGTAACGGCGATTCGGTCGAATTGGAGACACAACCGCAGGGCGGAGGTGGCACCATCAATTTGGACCACGGTGGATTTCAAGGCGTGAAACTGACAGGCTTGTTTGTCACGCCAGACCCGTCTATCGCCACAAACAACGGTTTAGCGCTCGTGACCAGCGCGTCGGCGACAATCACATCGTCTGAACTGGAAACGACGGATGCAGACGACGCGCCGACGGCATTGACTTACACGCTGGACGTCGCGCCGACGCTGGGCACGCTGCGCTTGAGCGGAACACCGTTGGCCGCCAACGATACGTTTACCCAGGACGACATCAACAACAACCTGTTGACGTTCGACGCGGGCGCGGCCGCTGGCACGGACAGTTTCGACGTGACCGTGGCTGACGACGACGGCCCGCCCACCGCTTCGGCGACGTTCAGTATCGAAATCGTCGAACCGTTCGCCGCCAACGACGACACCGGCGCGACCGACGAAGACACCGTGTTGACGATGGTCGATCCGGGCGGCGCCGAGCCCAGTCTGTTTGCCAACGACGGCGGGCTGCAGCAGGTCCTCGCCAACTTCGATTCGACGAGCACGCAAGGCGCGTCGGTCACGGTGAATCCGGATGGCACTTTCAGCTACGATCCGACAAGCGGCTTGGCATCACTGGACGAAGGCCAGGTCGTCACGGATACGTTCACATACACGATCTCTGACGGGGCGGACGGGATTGCGTCGGTAGACGGGAATTCCAACCGCCTTAGTTCTCCTCCAGCCAGCCTTCAGCCGGGTGCCATCGAGAGTTATTCGCAGATCACGCTGGTCGAGGAACAGAAAGCAGTGACACTGAGCAGCAGCCTCGACGTCAACGTCACGAATCCGATGGCAGCCACCTATGATCCTGGTAATAATCCCAACGGTGCCACCGTCGCCGCCGGAACGACCGTCGACTCGTACCTGTTGCATCTCGACCCGGTCGGAACGGGCACCGGCATCGTCACGACGACGATTGTGTTCGAGCAACCGATCGTCGCGCTCGCTTGGAGCAGTAGCCACCTGGACGACTCCGACACGGTACTCGGAAACTCCGTAACAACCTACGCGACGGGCGATGGCGGTCGGCGAATGATTGACGGCGAAGGGGGCAACGATTCGATTATGGTTTCCGCGGACGGGAAAACGGTTACGGTCGGCATGCAGGCGGGAGCCGGGTCTGGCGGCGGCAATATCGACGAACTTCGCGTCCTCACTTCGCCGCATGGAAATACCGATACGGCTAACGTCGCCATCGTTGTAACCGGCATCAACGACGCGCCGGTAGCCAATCCCGATACGGATTCCCTGACCGAAGCCGTGAACGGTGTCCCTTCGCCCAACCAGGCGACAGGCAACGTGCTGACCAACGACACTGACGACGACGATCCGGTGAGTTCGTTCACGGTCTTGCCCGATCCACCGGCCACAATCCTGTCAACCGATTTCGACGGTAGAAACGTGGCCGGCGCGACGGCATCGAACCTGACATGGGTCACAGCAGGCGGCATTGCCGATCCGGGCGACTTGACCGCTTCGCACAACTTGTTTGACACCGGCGATGCGCAAGATCGTTTTGCCGTGGATCGCAACTTACATAACGAAGGCAATTGGACCGTCGACATTCCGCTGAATGTGGGCGCATCGGCCATCGACCTGGACGGCGTCACCCTGGATGCCTTCATTTACAACAACTCGGGGGCGCTCCAAGGCGTGCAGCGAGATTTGGACATGCAGGTCGAGCTGTTGGATGCGGGCATGACACAGCTCGATACCGATACCGTCAACGATATCTATGCGAATTCCGGTTCGGCCACGCAACCGCAGGCCGTCTCGTTCGACCTCAGCGGGAACACACTCGCCGCCAGCACAAACTACTTCCTCCGCATTACGGCCAGCGGGACCGGTGGCGGCAACAATTCCGGCATGGACAATCTGACTGTCACCGGTATCCTGCCCGGCGGCGTCATCGCAGGAAGCTTCGGGACACTCGTCCTGAGTAGTGACGGCAGCTACACCTACACGCTGGACGATAACAATCCCGCCGTGGAAGGACTGCAAGACGGCGAAACGCTGACGGACGATTTTGACTACACGATGAGTGACAATCATTCCGGCGGGAATGTGAAAACGGACAGTAGCACGCTGACCATCACCATCAACGGGGTCAACGATCCGCCGGTTGCCAACGACGATCCCACCCCGCCGCTGCCGGGCACTTATCAAGTCAGCGAAGACGGCCCGGCGCTGATGGTCGCCGACATAGGAGTTCTCGAAAATGATGTTGACGCGGAAGGTTCGCCGATTTTTGTCGATTCGTTTGACGCCAGCGGGGTGAGCGGTCTGCTGACGGTCAATACGCTGGATACGATTTCCCAGGTCGTTGGCGAAGTCGGGCAACTCACCAACGTTGACGGGACGCCCCAAAACGTAACGTTGACGCAATCGTACACGAACCCGGTTGTTGTTGCGATGGTTTCGCAGAACAACGGCGCGGCGAACTTCGGAGACGATCCAGACGTCGCCGTCGCCAGGGTTTCCAATGTCAGCGGTACAAGCTTCGACATTCGTCTACAGTCCCCACCCAGCGGTTCGAGTGGTTTCCCAATGCCAGAAACGGTCAATTACATCGTTGTGGAAGCGGGCGAATACATGCTGCCGAATCTGGCGACCTTAAAGGCCGGGACGGTCAACGTTGCTGGCAACAGTGACCAGGCCATTAACTTTGGCTTGGGTGTTTTCGATTCCACGCCGGTAGCCCTTTCGCAAGTGATGACCGAAAACGACGCCGCGTTTGTTAAGGCACGTCATCGCGCGGGGATTGATGAAGATGGCTTTTCATTGTTCCTGGAGGAAGCGGACGCTGAGCCGCAACACGGCAGCGCTGAAACGGTGGGCTACATTGCCATCGAACAGGGGGCAGGTACGACCGGTTCGGAGGTGTTCGAGGTTGGCGTGACGCCCAACGCTGTCACCCAGGACCCCTACATGGTGAGCTTCACCAATACCTACACCGCGCCACCCGTCTTTGTCGGTGTCCAGCAGACCATTGACGGTGGTGACGAAGGTGGCCAGCGGTTCCGCTATGTGGGCAATGACGTCGAGGTCTTTACGGACGAAGATCGAAATGGGGATACCGAAACGAATCACGCTGATGAAGTGATCGGTTACTTCGCTTACGCTGCCACCTCGGGCAACATCACGGCCGTACCGCTGATAGAACAAGTGATCGGTGAAGTGGGACAACTGAGCGTCGACGCGACTTCACAAGCGGTAACGCTACAGAATACGTACACGGATCCCGTGATCGTGGCGATGGTGTCGCAAAGCAATGGCGCAACCAACTTCGGAGACGACCCGGATGTTGCTGTCGCCAGGATCTCGAACGTCGCCGCGGGAGGTTTTGACATCCGGCTGCAGGCACCGTCCAGCGGTTCACCCGGCTTCCCGGTTTCAGAAACGGTCAACTATATGGTCGTTGAAGCTGGAACGTATCGACTGGCAAACAATGCCGTGCTGCAAGCCGGTACGGCCAGTGTACCCGGCAATTCGGATCAGGCTATCAGCTTTGGCGGCGGTACATTCAATTCTACACCTGTCGCCCTGACGCAAGTGATGACCGAGAACGATACCGACTTCATCAAGTCGCGGCATCGAGCTGGTATCGATGCCAACAGCTTCACGGTGTTCCTTGAACAAGCAGCTGGCCAGCCACAGCACAGCACCGAGACGGTTGGCTACATCGCTATCGAACAAGGTAGCGGCACGATCGGCTCGGGTGCATTCGAAGTTAGAAATACATCCAACGACGTCACCCACGCTCCGTTCATGGTGCCGTTCACCAACACGTACACGTCGCCGCCGCTGTTCATTGGCGTACAACAGACCATCGATGGTGCTGACCCGGGCGGTCAACGATTCCGATATGTTGGCAATGACGTTGAAGTCTTTACAGATGAAGATCGCACTTCGGATACCGAAACGAATCACGCTGATGAAGTGATCGGTTATTTCGCCTACGCTGCAACAACCGGCGATCTAACGGGCTTTGCGACCGATGGAAGCGGAAGACCCGTGGACACCGGGGGCTTCACCTACGATCCCGACGGCCAATTCGAATCGCTGGATGATGGCGAAACCGCTACCGAAACCTTTACCTACACGATACTCGATTTCAATGGTGCCTCCAGTACGACAGCGGCCACCGTTACCATTACCGTCAACGGCGAAAATGACCCGCCGACCGCCAGTCCTGACATGGATACGATAACGGAGAACGCCCCGCCGCTCACAGTAGATGTGTTGGCCAACGATACCGATCCCGACGCCAGCGACATGCCGAGCCTCGATTCAATCGATATGGTCACCGTCAGCGGCCTGAGCAGCGATCCGAATCTGGTGACGGCCACGGTTGATATTGTTCCCAGCCCCGGCGCTGTCGGTGGGCAGATCGCGTTCGACCCGATGTCCGACTTCGACGAACTGGACGACGGCGATACGGCCACCGTCACGATCGATTACACGATGTCGGACGACAACGGCGTGACATCGTCGTCGGTCTTAACCATCGATGTGACCGGTGAAAACGACGATCCGACGGTAACCGTGGCTGTTGACCCAGTGACGGTCGACGAGGGGGACACAGCGACGAATAACGGCACGTTTACCGATGCCGATGCGGACGATACCGTGACGATTACCGCTTCGGTCGGTTCGATATCTCAAGATCCGGGCAACAGCGGCAATTGGAGTTGGTCGTTGGTGAACACCGACGGACCTACGGATACGCAAGTGGTCACGATCACGGCGACGGACAGCCAGGGCCAGATGGACGTGCAGACATTTCAGTTGAATGTCAACAACGTCCCCCCCACCGCGACCGCTGATTCGTATACCGTGGATGAAGACAGCGTTTTGACGGCGACGGCCGGGGGTTCGCCCGCCGGCCTGCTCGATAACGATACCGATCCGGCCAATCCCAATCCGCCGACCAACGATCCGCTCGTCATCACGGCATTGAACAACGTAACCACCGGCGCGCCGTTCAGCAGTACCAGTATGCTGGGTGCGCAGGTCACGCTGCAAGCCGACGGTAGTTTCACGTATGATCCGACCAACGCGGCCGCGTTGCAAGCGCTGAGTAATGGCGAAACGCTGGACG
>CALBSZ010000362.1 GCA_937967665.1 uncultured Planctomycetaceae bacterium | reverse complement strand
TCCTCCGAACAAGACCACCAGACACGAAAAGATGAACGCACGCCGCATTCTCGATACTCCTTTTAGTCGACAGGGAAAATCCAACCGCCGCCGTCACGACCAGCGGTAGATCCGTGATCGCGCCACACGAAGCGACGATTCACCTCACCAATCGATGACCGGCCAAGGTGCAGCTTCGCTCCATTATAGCGAACCGGACTTTACGGACGAACTTCATAGGCCAGCAGCTTGTTCTCCAGCATCCAAGGCAGGATGAGCAACTGCTGGTCGGCCAGGTAGGCAATGTCGGCCGTGCTCTTGGTTAGCTCGATCACTACCTTCGTTTCCCCATTTGCGCCGATGTGAAACACCTTGCCTGCCACCCAGTCGCTGACGTAGTAGCCGCCTTTACCATCCGCTTCCACGCCGTCCAGGTTGCCGGTCGGTTCCTTGGTAATGGGAGTCACGTCTTTCGTGCTAAGGTCCAAAGACAACAGACGCCCGGGCACTTTCACGGTAAAGTCCGTGGTGTAACCCCAGGCGGCCAGGATCAGGCGATTGCCGTCGACCAACAGCCCGTTGGGACTTTCCAACTGCGGACCTTCGTCCAGAATGGACACTTTGCCGTCCTTGATCTGAAAGATCCGGCTGGCCGTCATGTCCGCCACGTAAACCGTACCGTCCCCGCCGACGGCGACATCATTCAAGAACTTCGCGTCAGGCACGGGAATCTCATGAATGACTTTGCCCTTTTCAATGCTCATCCCGACGACCCGATCGATGTCGCTGACCCACAGCGTGTCGCCGAAACTGCGGAGTCCCTTCGGAGCATTCAGTCCGGTGATCCAGTCGGCCTTGATCATGGTGCCATCCGGCTTCATCTTCGAAATGAAACCCTTGCCATCCTTATCCGCGCCGCCGCCGTCGACATTGGAAACGAACAGGTATCCGGATTCCTTGTCCAGATACGCACTCTCCGGCTTGACGAATCCTTCGCTGACTTCCCATTTCAACGGCGGATTGCTGGCGGCCGTGCTGGCACTGGTGAAGCGATAAATGCCTTCCCCCTTCGGCGAAACGATCATGAAGTAGACTTCGCCTTGCTCATCCTCGCCAAACGAGATCACGGGCATCTTGGGAGTGGGAATGATGTAATTCGAAACGACTTTCTTGGCCTTCTCGTCGTAACGCAGCGCCCAGATCTTTCCCGTCACGTAATCGGCATACAGGTACGCGCCCACCAATTCCGGAACCTTCTTACCGCGGTACACGACACCACCGGTGATGGACTTGCCGACTTCATGATCGTATTCCCAAATCGGATCGATCAAGTCCTCGCGCGCGTCACTCCCGTGTGGACCGAACGTGTGAGCAGCCTCGCGAAGGTTCCAGCCGTAATTTCCACCTTTAGTTATGATGTTGATTTCTTCCCACAAGTTCTGGCCGACATCGCCACACCACAGAGTGCCGGTTTCGCGATCGAAAGAAATCCGCCAGACGTTGCGGAGGCCGTACGCGTAGATCTCCGGACGGGCGCCTTCCTTGTTCACAAACGGATTGTCTTTCGGGATGGCGTAGTTCTTGCCGTCCGCCTTGTGGTCGATGTCAATTCGCAGGATGCTGCCCAGCAAGGTGCCCAGATTCTGGCCATTGCCGTGCGGGTCGTTCGCGCTGCCGCCGTCGCCGAGTCCGATATAGAGGTAGCCGTCCGGACCGAAGCAGAGGGTACCGCCGTTGTGATTCCAGAACGGCTGCTTCAACCGCATGATCTCTTCTTCGGACGCCGGATCGGCCTTATTGGGATCCTCCTTGCTGACCTTGAACCGAGAAATGATCGAAGTCTGCGGCTCTTTCTCGCTGGTATAGTACAGGAAGAATTCGCCGTTCTTTTTGTAGTTCGGATGAAACGCAAAGCCCAGCAGCCCTTCTTCGTTCTGCTTGTCAAAGTAATGCACGCGGTCCGAAAAGTCCGCGAAGACGGTAGACGACTTGACGTTCGGATCGTTCTCGAACACGTGGATCACGCCGCGCTGCGTGGCCACGAACACGCGATTGGAACCATCGCCGGCGTGCGTCAGGACAATCGGTCGAAACGCCGCGATCTTGCCGTCGTCGTCGACCGGTTCCCAGTCGGCCCACTTCAGCTTGGTGAATGCACGCTCCGTCTTGACAGGCAGCGTTCCGTCGCTGGGATCGGGAACGTCCTTGCCGGGTTCCAGGACGCGGATCTTGATATTCCGGTAGGCGACTTTGTCGCCGTGATCTTGCAGGCACAGGTAACCGGTCTTGGCCTTGCCGAATTTCGGGAACGCGGCGAACTTGCTGGCAGCCACCTTTTTGTCCCAGTCCGCGCTGCCCTTCGTGAAACGCGAATAGCGGATGCCATTCATGTTGATCTCGCTGCCCTGCGGCGTCTGGCGGAAGTGCAAATGATTCCACTCGCCCGCCGGCTTGGTCGCGTCTACGGACGCGGGGTACAGTTGATAGACCCAACCGGCCTTCTGCGGATCATGACCGTCCACGTTGTCCTGGATCTGAATCTCCGGACCGGTGCGCCAGGGAGTCGATTCCTCTTCGGTCACGTGGAACATGATGCCGCTGTTCCCCCCCTTGCTGATCTTGAATTCGATCGACAGGTCGAAGCTCTCGTACTTCTCCTTGGTGATGATGTCTCCGGCACCGTTCTTGACCCGCGTCAGGGCGCCGTCGACAACCTGCCAGCCGTCGCTGACGTCGTCTTTCTTGAAGTTCCGCCAGCCGTCGGTGGTTTTGCCGTCAAACAGCAGTTTCCAACCGCTCTTTTTTTCGGATTCCGAAAGCTGGTTCAGCCCTTCCGCACTGAGATCCGAACCGGCGCAGCCGACCAACAACAACAATACAAGACTCAAACGCATGGGATCCACTCCTGGTAGGATTCATTGGTGGGGTTCAATGTCCGTAATGCTAACGCCTGTTGCTGGGGGTTGCAACGAGCGGCCACGGGGAAAAGAGGGCGGGCATCGCTATGACTCAAGCCGCTGCTGGACCACATCGGCCAGTTGGTCGCAATTGTACTGCAGGGCGTACGTATCGATGCGGCGGATCGACGTGCCGCCGTCGGCATTGGAAATTTCCAGTTTCAGAAACTGGTCCTTGCCAAACTGCGTCGAGATGTATTCGGGCGCGGCACTGCGAATCGACTCCCACGCCACAAATCGCTTGTCGGCGGATTCGCGGATGTCGGTGATCCCGGCCTCGTCGAACGTTACGATCGAACCGCGAAAGAAGACCTTGCGACCATACAGGATCGCTCCCGCGCCCACCAGAACACCGATGACAATGAAGGCATGGGCCCAAACGCCGGCGGCGGTACGACCCAACACGCCCACAACGAAAAATATGGCTGCCAGCATCACAAACAATAGAAAGTGAAACAAGATGCGCGGCAGGTAATAAGGCACTTGAATCTCAAATTGCCGTACTTCCTCAGTCATTAGCGTTCTCGGCACAGGAAGCCCGCAGCCAGCGCGGCGCTCATTCGTCATGCAGGCTCGAAACACAACAGTTCGTGGTCAGGACCTGTCCTGGAAAAAATGTAGGCCAGAAGCGATCCTGGCAAATGGACTCAACGCCCTACATGTTAACAAGTCCCGCGCCGTCGCGTCAGGACCGGAATAATGGCTACAATGGGAACGGTCGCCGCCACGCAATGTCCGCCAAGATAAGGTAGGCTTGTACGCGACTAAACAACGAGGACATGACGGTGACCAAAGAAGAATCCGCGAACCAGCACGAAGCCGATTTCGATTCCGGCGTCACGGCGGCGGCCGCCGCGGTTGCCCAGGCGCGCGAGGCCTTGCGCCAGGCCCAGGAGCACTACGACGAGGCGTACGCGGCCGCCAGTGCCAAACAGGAGCACGTACATGACGCCTCGGTCGGCGAATTCATCGACTCCACGGCGCGCTGCATTCGAAAGTTTCCGCTGCCCAGCGTGATCGCGGCCGGAGTCGCGGGCTACCTTCTGGGAAAATTATTCCGGCGTTAGGAAGCAAAATGAATCGACAAGAGGCCGACAGCCAGCTTCGTGAATTGCGGCGGCAATCGAGTCGCCTGCGCCGTCAGCTGGAGCGCCGCGCCGACCGGCTCGCCGAGAAGTCGCTGATGGCCATCGCGCCGACTCGCTATATTCAAGAGCATCCGCTGAAGGCCACGCTCGCCGCCGCCGGAATCGGTGCCGCCGCCAGCACGTTGGCAAAGCCCGCCGATCTGGCCGAACTCGCGCGGCATTTCCCGCTGGCCCGGGATCTGGTCCGCGAATTCACGCAATTGAGCTCTGAGAAGCCCCATGACTGAAACTTCCGCAAGCTCGTTCACCGCCGACGCGCAGCGGCTTTGGACCGATGTCCAAACGATGCTGCGTGTGCGCAGGGAACTCGCCCAAGTCGAAGTCCAATCGGATATCGCGACAACAAAACGATTGCTGGTCATTGGCGGCGTGGGCCTGGCATGCCTGTTCGTCAGTTTGCCGCTGTTCGCTTTTGTCTTCGCCGTCTGGGTGGAACAGCAATTCGACATTCAGCGGCAGCACATCATGCTCGATTTGGCCGCCATCCTGCTTGCCGCCGGCAGCATCACGATGTGGTCGGCCTGGCGTGGCTTCCGCCGCGACTTCGTCGGCCTGCGGGATTCCCTGGCTGAAATCCAGGAAGACGTAGTCTGGCTCCGCGAACGTATCGGCAGCAGCACCGCACCGCCCGAAGACGCATCAAGGGAACGGGACTAGGGGGCGCAGTTCGTCTCTATGATGTTCGTATCGTAAAAAAGATGCGCCCCCTGATCACCCTCAGGGAGCGCGATTCGGGATGCCGCGGGCCAGGATGACTTCGACTTCGTTGGAACGGGGAATGCGGGGAGGAATGTCGGCGACGGATTCGGCGGCGAGCAGGGCGGCGACTTGTCGCGGATCGACGGTCACCATGATGAGTCGAAACCGGGCCCCGTCCTCCGTCCGATCGTTGCCGACGCGAATGACCGAGCGGAAGTTGCCGCGGCCGTCCAATTGCGCGGGACGCTGCACCCACCAACGACCTCCGTCCGCGGACGAACGGATCAGCACGACAGGCTGCCCGGCCGCCGTCACACGCCCCAGCACTTCCACCTCGGATGCCACCACCTGCTTCGCCTCGGGATGGACGATCGTTCCGCCTGGTTTGACGGCGGGCTGCTGGGGAGCCGACTGCAGCGTCACCGCCGTCACCTGACTGAACGGCACGCCCGCGGGCAGTTTCTCAACCGCCGGGCGGCCGACAAAGGGATACGCTTCATGGACATCCCGTAGCAATGCGGCAACAAGGTAAAAACGGCTCCCCTCGGGAGTCTCCTCGTTGCCCAGACGAATGGTCGTGCGGAAGAAACCGTTTTCGACCTGCAACGGCGTGGTTTGGATCCACCACGAACTACCGGCTTCCGCGGGGCGGACGAGCACGATCGGCGTTCCCTGCGCGTGCATCCGCCCGACCACGTTCACAACACTCTCGACGCCGTCATCGGACTTGGGCGAGAGCAGCGACAGGCATTCGCCGGGACCCGGCACCCTCTCGCGGTCGGCGGCTCGTACAGGTAGCGTAACAAACGCGGTCAGCAAACAGGACAACAGGATTCTCAAGGGAACCTCGCAATCTGAAATAGATCCCGACTCCTGCCCCTGAGTTCTGGAGTCTGAACATATCAGATTCGCGTCAGAACCCATCGCGATTTTGGCGACAAGCTCCAAAAATGTGCCCTGTCCGTTCGTAAAACAACGATTTCGAAAACACTGACGACAAGCCAAACCCTAACGACCTCGCGCCAGGCCCGCACAGCAACCGAGACTCCCTGTCGACCTTTGACGTTCGTGATTTGACCTCCCTGATTGCGTGCCTGAGTTGCGAGTTGCCGCGCGACGACAACCCGGACCCAAGTGGCGCGCAACTCCTTGAAGTCGCTCGTTGCGAGCGCATTTATTCGCTTCCGTTTCTGTCATCGCCCTGCTCTCCTGCACCCACAGGACTACCTATAACCCGTTTCCTATCAACGCGTTGCGAAAGATTCGACCCTCTCATTGACAGGCAAACTGAGGCGAGTATGATTTGATACTGAGATTTGATATCATATCGAGCCGCAAGCCACGCGCGCACTCCTGCCGTCAGCCAGCACGTGGAAACCGATAGTCACTCAATCGCCATGCGAAGTAGAGGGGACAAATGAGCAAACCCATGTGCAAGGTCAAAAAGAAGCTTCGCGTCAGCAAGAAGGAAACACTTAGCCTCTACCCGGATGCCAGGTTCAGCTGCCAAAAGTGCGGACGGGTCGCGATCTGCAAGAAGACCATCTGCAAACCAAGCAAGACAGCGTAGCACGAGAGCGAAATTCGCTTGCAAACTTCGAGCTACGCACCAGCTTAAGTCGAAGGGGCGAAAACGCTGCCACTCCTGTACTGGCGAGGGCACCCACGGCTTTCACCTCCGCAGATGCACTAATCTCGACACTTGCCGCCGCAGACATCGCACTTACAACATTGCCGGCGGCGATTCCATCCTGGCCAGACGGCATCGCCGTGATAGCCAGCGTGAAAGGGGACGTATTCTGGACCGAAGAGCGGATCGTGGGGCGTAAAGTGCAGTCCATCGGCGAATCCTGCCGGACAGCGCGGCGCCGCGAACCAGAATGACGGCCGCAACAGCTCGTGTCGGTAATCGTTCGGCGAATGCTTCATGGCCGGTGCCATCCAAAGGTCAGCCGCCACAACCACGCGGCGTTTGGGCCAAAGGATTTCCACCGCGCCGCCGGCAAGCGGTGTCGTCTTCTGGCCTGTCGTCAACATCACAGCCAGATCATTGACGTACGTAATCGTGGTATTGTTGCTGTAGATTGACTTGGTGCGACGCAAGGCACCAATGATGCTCTCCTGATTCGGTTCGCCCAACAGCTGGTTGATCTGGTATCGGTGCATCCCGTGCGACAGATGAACTTCCTGGGGCTGAGCCTCACCAACTGTGGAGGAGCGCTGCACGGGCAGGTCTTGAGAAACTGCCGTGTTGACAAGGAAAGTTGCCGTCAAAGTAAAGGCGATGGTTCGCAGCATGACTGGGGGCCGGGGATGAGGACTAGGGACTGGAAAGTTCGCGGATTACTCGCGCCATGGCGCGTCGGTAGTTTCGTCCCAGTCGTGGGACGGACCGACGTGCGAATAGGGCAAATCGCCCGGCGAATCGGGATCACACCACTGTTGCTCGTGCGCCTTGGGATGGTCCGAAAGAGCACGCAACCTCGCTTCCGTTTTATATTGGCCTTCCATGGGCGTCGTGATGACATGAGGCGGTGTTTGGCACAACTGCTGAAATCAGGACAAGTCAGTGAGCGAACGGCGAAAGGGCTGGCGCGGAATCCGCAACTGGTCGTCAGTCGTGCCAGCAGCCTGCGACCACCCAGAATGAAGATCGACGATTTGGCGGAGTCACGGTTATGAGCGCGACATCGGAGGAACGGTCAACGTCGGCGCCACTGGATATGTCGGCGGTGCGGATCGATCCGGGGTGGGCACTGCGGATTCCCGTTTCTCTGGCGAGGCGGAAGAAAGTCCTGCCGTGTTGTCGAATCGCCGACCGTGTGCTGGTCGCATGCGCTGATCGCGGAGACGTGGCGACACTGGACGCCGTCGAACGCCACCTCGAACACCCCATCGAACCGGTCCAGGCGGAAGAAACTTCGCTGGAAACGCTCATTCGCGACACGTTCGGTGGACAGGCCGCGCGAACGGGCACGGTCCGAGTGGCGGCCGGACGCGGGGACGGGGATGAGGATGCAGTCCAGATTTGCGAAGAGATTCTGCAGGCCGCGGCACTGCGAGAAGCCTCGGATATCCACATCGATCCGTTGTCGCAGCGCGTGCGAGTCCGGCTGCGCGTCGACGGACAATTGGAAGACTACCGCCACTTTTCCAGCGAGCTTCATCCGTTGATCAGTTCCCGCGTGAAAATCCTGGCCAATATGGATATCTCGGAACGTCGTTCACCTCAGGATGGCCGATTCTCATGGACGTCGTCACGGGGAGAATCGATCGACGTGCGCGTCGCGACCTTGCCGACTCGTTTCGGCGAGTCACTGACCTTGCGTCTGTTGACGAACAACATGGGCAATCTGACTCTAGCACGACTGGGGATGGACGCCGACGATCTGCAAAGATTCTCGACTGCCATCAGCCGCCCTCACGGATTGATTTTGTTGACGGGGCCGACGGGCAGCGGTAAGAGCACGACGCTGTACGCCGCGATTAGAGAATTAATTTCGACAAGAGCTTTACACGTCGTGACCGTGGAAGACCCCGTCGAGTACGAGATGGAAGGGATCACGCAGGTGGCCGTCGATTCGGCCGACAAGGTCAGCTTCCGCAAGGCCCTGCGGTCCATCCTGCGCAACGATCCAGATGTAATCATGATCGGTGAAATCCGTGATGCCGAAACGGCGGACATCGCGATCAAAGCCGCGTTGACCGGCCACCTGGTCTTTAGCACGCTCCATACGAATACCGCGGCGGGCGCTGTTACTCGTTTGATTGACATGGGAGTTCAGCCGTTCCTCGTCGCCGCGACATTGCGACTGGCTGTTGCCCAGCGGCTGGTGCGCCGACTCTGCAATCACTGCTGCGAGCGGGGCGTGTTGTCTGCTTCCGAAGCAGCGGCGCTGGGCATACCAGAAGCACGTGACATAGCGGCCTGGCAGTCAGGCGGGTGCATCTACTGCGCCGGACGTGGCAAGGTTGGTCGAACTGGGCTCTTTGAAATGTTGCCGGTTGGCGAAGCGGTGTCCCAGCTGATCTCCTGCGGAGCGGACGAGGCTCCTCTGCTTGAGCAGGCAAGGAAGGCGGGATGCCGCACGCTGGCAGAAGACGCACTCCGCAAAGTTGAGCAGGGCATCGTCATGGCTGCGGACGCACAGGCCGCAGTGGCCGTATGGTAGCTTTCTTCTTGTTGAGCGAACTGAATCAACATGCCTAATTTCGCCTTCGTAGCCCGCGACGAAGCTGGCCAGACTCGCACCGGTGCGATCGATGCCGCCACCGCGTCCATGGTGGCGTCGCAATTGCGTACTCGAGGTTGGGTTTTGGTCAAGCTCGAGGAACAGTTGACCTCGACAAGCAACAGCAGTAACGGCGGAAACTGGCTCAAGAGCCTCCTTGGCCCGCGCAACGTGCAGGTGGAATTGTCGCTTCGCCAACTGGCCGTGATGCTGCGGGGCGGAATCAGCCTGCTTTCGGCCATGCAGACGATTGCCACTCAGTCTGACAACCGTGCGATTCGTCGAGCGTACCATTCGCTCATTGATACCGTCCAGTCAGGTCGCCCGTTCTCCGAGGCGATCGAATCGGAAGCTGGGTTTCCCGAGTTTCTTTCCCAACTTATGCGAGTCGGGGAGCAGACCGGCATTCAGGAAACCGTTCTCATTCGTGCTGCGGACATGATGCGCATGCGCCGTGAAACCGTTAGAGATATTGCCACGGCGTTGATGTATCCAGTACTCGTATTGCTCGCCGCAGTCACGGCAACGGGATTCATCGTCACAAATCTGTTACCGAAACTGAGCGAACTCCTGGAGTCCCTGGGCAAGCCGCTGCCGCCAATCACGCAGTCCCTTATCACCGTCTCTCATATTGTGAACGACTGGGGCTGGCCGATTGCGGGAGCGTTTGCCCTGGCTGCCATTGTTTTTGCATTAACGTGGTTATCGCCTGCCGGCCGAATGGGGATCGAGCGTTTGTCGCTGCGAATCCCGGTCGTGGGCAAGTTATTCCGAATCAGCGGGACGTTGACCTTTTCACAGACGCTTGGCGTTCTCGTCGGAAGCGGGGTCTCTGTGCTGGAATCACTGATTACCGTCCAGCAAATGCACTCAAGCACTTACTTCGCTTCAATCGTGCAGAAATCTCGTGACGCGATCGTTCGCGGCAATAGCTTGGCGGATACGTTAAGAATCCGCGGAGCCTACATGCCACTGCTGGCGACAATGACCGCCGTGGGCGAAGGAAGCGGTACCCTGGACGAAGTTCTGGAAGAGGTGTCCGATTTTCATCGCTCACAGCTTTCTGCAATAATTAAGACACTCAGCGCCCTCGTCACCCCCGCCATTATCGTCGTCGTCGGCTCAATCGTGGGCTACGTTTACATCGCCTTCTTCGTGGGCCTGTTCTCCGTTGCGGGATGATCGCCTGGCCGCTTGGGTGAAGGCAGCGAAAAGCAGAACGAAGTTTCCGCCAAGCACTCGCGATAACGGAGGCCCGGCGGAAGTTCGCTCTTCCGATAAGGATCCAGATGTTGTCATGGAGCAGCTTATTAGAAGCCTCAGCCTCCTAATCGGTTGGAACCATGACATCGTCGATCATCTGCAGCAGCTTGGAAATGCACAGTTTATTGATGCTGGTATGTCGACTATGAGCCTCGACACGAAGCGACTCATGCAGGCTCTTTGGCAGCCGGACGGTAATGACGCGAGTCGGCTCCTTTTCGTCCGCCTGCGAAGTACTCTTCTCCCGCAACTTGGCGACCATCTGCTGGATCTCGTGATACTCGTTGCTATGCTCCCATTCCGCGATCTGCTCGGGCGTCGTAAAGAAGCGGCGCGAGACGCCATCGATCCCCAGAATCTCACGGAAGAAGGTGACCCAATCCGGGTTCTGCCGATACAGCTCGCCCGCGATCCGGAGCGCTTCCGAGCGGCGTTCGGCATGGGACTCGGGAACCGGCGGATGCGAGACGGCCGGTTCGGGAGCCGCTGACTGCGATGCCGGCGGGGACTGCAAAGCGTCGCGCGAAAACGAACTGGTGCGATTTGTGAAAGGATGGGCGGACTGCGGGGTGAACTCGTTCATTTGGTTCCTTCCTGAAGTTGAGTTGATAAATCAATTCCGTTTCATGGGCTTCCCGCGACATCCGGCGTCGCGAGTTGTGAAATCATTGACAGGAAGTCAAGGCCTGCACGGATAGCATTGATATCACAGCACTTACGACGACGGGCAGGTGCCGCCTAAAGTCCGGGCACCCCTGCAAAAAGAGGCGGCACGAGCTACCTGCACAAAAATGAGGCAATGGCCATATTCACATTCCGGGAAGTGTCCAGTACAACTCGCCTGACCGGAGAAAATAGGTAACAAGAAAGTGCAGAATCCTTCATCCATCGACGCCGTACTGCGGCGGGTCAATCGAGAGGCCTGGGTGGTCACTTCCAGTTGCGGCCCGCGGCGAGGCGGCCTGGTCGCGACCTGGGTTTCCGAAGCGTCCATCGACCGCCAAAACCCGACCATGCTCATCGGCATTGCCCCGAATCACTTCACGGCGGAGCTGATCGACGCGAGTCGCCAGTTTACTCTCCACCTGCTGCGGCCCGACCAGGTTGCCATGGCCCTGAATTTCGCTTCCGACTCCGGTCGCGACCGAGACAAGCTGGCCGACGTTTCGCTGAGCGAAGCCTCGCCGCCGCGCCTGGCCGACTGCGCCGCCTGGCTCCGGTGCGAGGTATTCGCCCGCCTGGCCACGGGAGACCGAACGTACTACTGGGCGGACGTCGTGTACGGCCAGAACCAATCTGACGGCCCATGCCTGCGTGAAGCCGAATTGATCGCAGCGGCCAGCGATGCCCAGCGGCAACGTCTGGCCGACAATCGGGCCGAAGACATTCAGATCCACCGCCCCCTGCTGGCATCCTGGCGCGCCAACCTGCCGGAATTTTTGCGTCCGTAGCAGAACCAAGCGGCCGCGGAAACTGTCTGAACGACGACATCGGAAGCAGCCTGCCGCGCCTCCGCCGGACCACCATCCGCTCAGGAAATCGAACGCGGGCGGCATGTCGCCACACTTCACGTTTCGCCTCACCCGAATTACGATAGAATTACGGCAGCACCGTCATCCCAACCCAAGGCCAAAGTACAACGTGCGAGACGAAGACAAGCATCCCATCAACGCGAAAGAATCTGCGATCCTGGTTCGTGTCATCTTCCCCGACCAGGCATTTTGCGACGATCCTCTGGAAGAACTGGAAGGCCTGGCAACAACGGCGGGAGTTCGCGTCGTCTGCGGTATCGTCCAACGCCGCGACAAACCGGATGCCACCGCCTATTTGGGCAAGGGAAAGATCGAAGAGTTGCGACAGCTGGTCGAGACGCATCAGGCGGACCTGGTGATCTTCGACAACGACCTATCTCCCGCCCAGACGCGGAACCTGGAAAAGGCGACCGGCGTGAAAGTGGTGGACCGCACCGAATTGATCCTTGACATCTTCGCGTCGAACGCGCAGACCTACGAAGCTCGCCTGGCCGTGGAACTGGCCCAGCTGGAATACTCGCTGCCGCGGCTGAAGAACATGTGGTCTCACCTTTCTCGGATCAAAGCGGGCGTGGGGATGCGAGGTCCGGGGGAAAAGCAATTGGAAACGGACCGCCGCCTGGTCGAGAAACGCATTGCCGACCTGCGCGGCGAAATCGCAGCGGTGGAAAAGCGCAAGGAGCGGCAGGTGGCATCACGCCGCGACCACATGACGGT
The DNA here is from genome assembly GCA_937967665.1 of uncultured Planctomycetaceae bacterium. Lineage (GTDB taxonomy): Bacteria > Planctomycetota > Planctomycetia > Pirellulales > Pirellulaceae > CALBSZ01. The sequence goes on along the minus strand of CALBSZ010000362.1, from coordinate 9,256 downwards.
GTCGCTGGTCGGCTACACCAACGCGGGCAAGAGCACGTTGATGAACGCCTTGACGGACGCCAACGTACTGGCCCAAGACAAGCTGTTCGCCACGCTGGACACGCGCACGCGTCGCTGGCAGTTGCCCAACTGGGGACCGGTGCTGTTGAGCGACACGGTCGGATTCATTCGCAATCTTCCTCACCGCCTGATTACCAGCTTCAAGGCCACGCTCGAGGAGTCCCGCCAGGCGGACTTGCTGCTGCATGTGGCCGACGCCAGCAACCCGGCGGTCTACGATCAAATCAGCGCCGTCTACGACGTGCTGGAAGAAATCGGCATCGAAGAAAAAGACGCCTTACTGGTGCTCAACAAGATCGACCAGCTGGCCGATGGCGTGACCCTGGAAGGCTTGCGGCGCCGCTACCCGAATGCCGCGGCCGTGAGTGCCAAGACGCGCGCCGGTTTTGAACTGTTGACGCAGGCAGTGAGCGATGCGTTGAGCAAGGCTTTTCGACACGTCGATGTCGAAGCGGACGTTTCCAACGGCAAGCTCATGGCCTACCTGGCCGCCAAGGGTGAAGTGCTGTCCAAGGAATTTGTCGGGCAGCGAGTGATCATGAACTGCCGGATTCCTCAGAAGTACCTCGGGCGCATCAAGGACGACGGGGTCGAGATTCGCCCGCACGTCAACGGCCAGCCGCTGCAGCAGAGCGGCGAGGATGTTGCCTAGCGCCGTCGTTCCCGCCGTGTTTCCCAAAATGGTCTGAAGGCAATCCATGGCTCGACGCACATTGGCAGGAGCGGCGATCGTCGTGACCGGCGCGTCCAGCGGGATCGGCCGCGAACTCGCGCTGCAACTCGCCGCGCGGGGCGCCAGGCTTCTGCTGGTCGCCCGGCGCGAAGACCGCTTGCGGGCGCTGGTGGAACAATTAAGCGGGCAACAGGCGCAAGCCGGCTACATCGCGGGCGACATCACGGAACCGCAGCTGCGAGACCAGGTCGTCAAGGCGGCGCAAGACCAGCTTGGCGGGATCGATGTGTTGATCAACAACGCCGGCGTTGGCGCTCTGGGTCGGTTCTCCGCAGCAAACGAGTCGCGTTTGCGTCGTATCTTTGAAGTCAACTTTTTCGCCCCGGTCGAATTGATCCGCATTTGTTTGCCCCTGCTGCGTCAGGGCCGGCGGCCGATGATCGTCAACATCGGCAGCGTGCTGGGCCATCGTGCCGTCGCCAACAAGAGTGAATACTGTGCCAGCAAATTCGCCACTCACGGTTTCACGGATGCGCTGCGCTGCGAACTCGCCCGCGAAGGCATCGACGTGTTGCTGGTGAGTCCCAGCACGACGGCCAGCGAGTTTTTTGACAACGTGATCGACAAACGAGGCAGCGCCAGATCGCTACGCGCCATGCCAGCCGCGAAAGTCGCGCGGCGAACGATCCGCGCGATCGAGTCCGGTCGCCATGAAATCATCCTCAGCGCCGGCGGAAAACTGCTCGTCTGGCTCGACCGCCTTTGCCCGCCGCTGGCGGACCGCATCCTGGCGCGATTCCAATAGCGCCTTCCACGCGCCTTACGAAACAACTCGACGCTCGCAGAAAACAGAACCAGCGTGGGTGCCGTGAAGCCGACGCAGCGGCGAGCGAACTTGACTTTAACGATTCTGTCGGCCTGCGCCCGCGTCCCGGCAAGGTCTGGTTGACGAGCACAAACGTCGCCGGTGTCAGGGCTTCGCCAGGCGGTTCCTGCGTGAGCGATTTTCAAGAAAGTTGCCGAAAGGAATTCGGGAAAAAGCCGCGCCTGTTCATCGCGGTGTATATTTCCGGGTAGTAAGATGGTGCGAGTTGTAATGTAGCGGGCGGCCGCACCGGCAACCACGATTCTTTCTCGGTCGAGAGGGAAGCGCTGGAAAGCCGGCGAGCCTATCCCGCGGTGGCGAATCGCGATTGTCTTACTACCGGCAGCAAAGACTGCGGCCGCGAACACGAGCACGACTCCCCACACTGAAGCTCACCGAGACCTGGCCCCTATGCTAATGCGACACCAGCATCCTGAGTTCCAATTTGTCCACGTCATGCCTTACGGAGCGCTGCTGCACGATCATGGTGTGCAGTTCTCTGTTTTCAGTCGTACGGCCACCGGCATGCGCGTCCTGCTGTACGACAACGTCAAGGACCGCGAACCCGCGGAAGTGATCCAGTTCAACCGCGAGAAGGATCGCTGGGGGGACATCTGGAGCGTCTTTGTGCCGCACCTGCAATCCGGCCAATTGTATCACTTCCAGGCGGACGGTCCCTACAATCCGGGAAAAGGATTGTGGTTCCAATCGGAAACGCGGCTGATCGATCCTTACGCGAAGGCCTTGGCGGGAACCTTCCAGCATGGGCATGACGGAATCATTCGTCCGCCGAAGTGCGTTGTCGTCGACGACTTTTTCGATTGGGAAGGGGACCGGCACCTGCGGCGTGACGTTTCCGAGTCGATCATTTACGAGATGCATGTCCGCGGCTTCACCATGGATGACTCCAGCGGCGTCCAGCATCCCGGCACGTACCTGGGCGTGATCGAGAAGATTCCCTATCTAAAGTCACTCGGCGTGACCGCCGTCGAACTCATGCCGGTCCATGAATTTCCCATTCTGGACATTCACGGCAACAAGCCGGAGCGCGTGAACTACTGGGGGTACGATCCGATGGCCTTCTTCAGCCCGCATCGCGGATATGCGGTGAGCCAGGCCCCGGGCGCGCAGGTCAGCGAGTTCAAGCAGATGGTGAAGGCGCTTCATCAAGCCGGGATCGAAGTCATCCTGGACGTTGTCTTCAACCATACCTGCGAAGGCAACGAACGCGGCCCGGTACTCAGCTTCAAAGGACTGGAGAACGGCGTCTACTACATGCTGGACAATTGCGGCAGCTGTTACCACAACTTTTCAGGCTGCGGCAATACAGTGAACGGCAATCATCCGATCGTCCGCGAGATGATCTTCAACTGCTTGCGACATTGGGTTCACAACTATCATGTCGACGGTTTTCGCTTCGACCTGGCTTCGATCCTCAGCCGCGACCGCGACGGGCAGCTCGTGCCCAACACTCCGGTGGTCGAGGCGATTGCGGAAGATCCGATGCTGTCCGATACAAAGATCATTGCCGAGGCCTGGGACGCGGCCGGCGCTTACCAGGTAGGCGCCTTCGGCAGTTCGCGATGGGCCGAATGGAACGGGCGCTACCGCGACGATGTGCGGAGATTCTGGCGCGGCGACGAACGGATGATCGGACCGCTGGCCACGCGGCTTGCCGGTTCCGCCGACCTCTTCGAGCACACCGGGCGGAAGCCGCATTGCAGTATCAACTTCATTACGTCTCACGACGGCTTTACCTTGAATGACCTGGTCAGCTACCGGCACAAGCACAACGAAGCCAACGGCGAAGGCAATCGTGACGGCGACAACAACAACTACAGTGACAACTACGGCTGCGAAGGTCCGACAAAACAGAAGTCGATCAACGAACTCCGCCTGCGTCAAATCAAGAACATGATGACGACACTCATGCTCAGCCAGGGCGTGCCGATGATGGTGGCCGGGGACGAATGCCGGCGGTCGCAAGAAGGCAATAACAATGCCTACTGCCAGGACAACAAGCTGTCCTGGTTCAACTGGAATCAAATCCGCGAAAACGAAGGAATGGTGCGGTTTACGCGAGCACTGATCCAATTTCGCCGCCGCGTTCCGACGGTGCGGCGCGAACAGTTCCTGACCGGACGTCCCGCCGCGGAAGGACAATTGGCGGACGTGAACTGGTACAGTCGTCTGGGCACGGCGATGGACTGGGACACCAACGACGGCACCTTGATCTGCCTGCTCACTGCGCCCGGTGATCACAACGGCGACGAGATCAAGCGGAATGTGCTGCTGGTGATCAACGGCAGCGGCGAGAATCGCAAATTTGTCTTACCGGCGATTGGCAAGGCGGGAACGTGGAAGCTGTTTGTCGATACGGCCGCCAAATCACCGCTCGACTGTTTCCCCGACCTCGACGGCCCCTCGCCTCCTCCCAGCGGCGCGATGACTCTGCCGTACCGCTCACTGCGCTGCTACGTTTCGGAGTAACGGAACTGAAGGGAACGCCCTGGCAGGGATCCACTGACTCGTTCGCCAGCGCCAGGTTCGGGCCGCATACGAGCACGTAGCGCAAGCGAGTGGGTCACTTAGGTCCAAACACACTTGCTCGCGCTGCGTGGTCGTATGTTCGCAGATTGCCGCCAACGCGGCGCTGTCCAGACTACCGAACTCCTCGCATGTAGCGGAGGAATTCATCGTCCAATTCGCTGGGACTCGTGCCGAAACAGCGTTGGAATTCGGCGCGGCGCGTTTCCGGATAGTCTGCGATGATGGGCCGCTTCTGGGCCATGATCTTCAGGTACTCCGTAAACTGCTTGGGGTAGCGGCGGATTAAGAAGTAGTTCACGGCCCAGGCTTCCGCGTAAGCATCGACCGCCGTCCGCGGATTGCGAAAGCGTTCGGAACCCAGCAGCAACGTTTCCAGGGAATCGTCCGGGCGACTCGTCAGGTACTGCCGAAACTCAGCCAGCCGAACTCGATTCACGCCGCCGATTCCTCGCCAACCCTGGCTGCTCCGCAAATCAGGCGTCTCAAAATAGATCGCCAGGCCTTCATTCAGCCACAAAGGGATATCGGCGTAGCGCTGGTGCAGGCCGGAATTGTACGCGATCTGATGCGTGGCCTCGTGAATGATCGTGGCAACGGTCCGTTCGGCGCCGGGTTGGGATAGCAGGCGATTGATCGCGGACGCCGCTTGTTCGCCGAGTTCCTGCTGCGCGTACGCCGTATAGGCCGCCTTGCTATCGAACACCACAACGACCAAGGGAAATTCGGGTTCGTGAAGTTGAAACCCGCGGTGCCCCCAATAAGTGTCAAAAGCCTTGAACAGCCGTTCATACAACGCGCCGGTCCACTTGGCGAAAGCTTCGGAAGTGTTGTAGCAGATGACGTAATGGTTGGTTCGGTGGATCTGGCAGCCCGGCAGTTCCTGCCGTAGTCGTGCCGCCTGCTGCTCCGCCGAAACAGGACGAAAGGGAACCGGGTCCGTTTCGCGCCGCGTGATCTCGTCGGGCTGCACCATCCACAACGTGCCGACTTCGTCCAGCAGCAGCAGCCCTCCGTCTTGCGATTCGACGAGGATCTTTCCGGAGACGTGAATCGGCTTGCCGTCGCGCTGGAGCGAAACGCGTTCCATCGCGTCGGCAGCACTGTTCAGGTAACTGCCAACAGCTACCAGCAACCAGGAGAGATTTCGATACAACATTTTCACTCGGGATTCGTGGACGGCTATCTCTGATTATAGCTGAGGAGCGATTTCTTGACCAATCAATCACGGCGGAGAAGCAGCCTGGCTGCCCATAGGATAGCAGTTGCTACGACAAAGTACATTGCAACTACCCAGAGGCAGATACTGGCGACCTGATTGTCGACCCCCGCATGGACGAGTTCGAAGATGCGGACTGCAACCGTGGTCACTCCCGGCGGCATGACCAGGATGTTCGCCGCCAGATCGGCAGCGGACACGGCGGACGTCACCAACGCGGCGACCAGGACAACCGGCCAGCAGCGGACGATGCCAAACGAGAAAAAACGTCGGACAACACCCGCACCGTCCAGCGTTGCCGCGGCCAGCGATTCGGTCGAGATGATCCGATAGCCCTGCCAGCAGACCAGAATCGCCAACGGCAGGGCCTTCACGGTCATGGCCAGCACGGGTGCAACAACCGTCTTATCGTACAGAAAAATCGTGACTTCATGCGGATGGTTCAGCAGACCAATCAAGGCCATCCCCACGAGCGGTCCGGGCATCGCAAAACAAACACTAGCGGTCAAAAAGGCACAGGCGCCGCCGAGTCGCCGGCGCGTGGCCCACCAGGCCAGCATCGCGCCAGCCACGACCGCGAGTGCACTGCTGATCCCGGCCGTCACCAGCGTCCACAAGAAGTATTCGCCGTACCTGGCGGGTGCCTGAAACAGAATGGTCCCAAACTGCATCCAGGTCCACGATCGCAGGCGTTCGTCGCCCGCGGACTGCACAACGATGCCGGCCTTGTTAATCAAGCTAACAATCGGGACGCCGAACAAACCCATCACGATCACAACAACAACACCGAATACGGGCCAGCGCCAGTGACCCAAAGCAAATTTTCGCGCGCGACGCGGCGAATCATTCGACGGCTCCGGTGTCAGCCAGCGAATCGCCGTCAGCGACGTCAGCAACATTCCCGCAATCATCAACGCGCCCGGACGAATGCCCAGCACCGAGGCGTTGAAGTCATTGCCCAGCGCAAAACCGGTATACAGTTCCTCGGCGAACGTTCTCACTTGAAAGACGTTGGTCACGGTCATGTCGCCGGCAGTCATGACACAGATCCACAAGACGGCCACAACGGTCGCGGCCAGGGCGCGCGGCAGCGTCACGCGCGCGAAGACCTGGATCCACGTTCCGTTCAGCATCGCCGCCTCTTCCAACTCCGGCGCGACGTCGCGCAGCCCCAGCCCAATAATCACGACGAACCAGGGAACCGCCGCCGCCGCGTGGATCCAGATCGCCGCGGCCCAACCTGACAGCAGCGGCCGGGCGGTCGAGCCGTAGGACATGGTTTGCCATCCCAGCTTGCCGAATGCCGCGTCCCAGCCTGCCATCTGCAGGTATAACGGCAGGAAGAGCTGCGCAATGAGCAGTACGGCCAGACACCGGCGGAAAGGCAAATCCGTACGAAACATGGTGATCGCCAGGAACAAGCCGAAGGGCAAACTGAACGCGCAAACGGCGGAACACAGCCACATAGTGTTCCGCGCCAGCGATACCGCAATCGCATCGCTCTGCCAGAGGAACAGCACGACAAGGGCCAGCATGCCCCATGCGTAGAGGAATATCGTCTTGCGATTTTGGATTATTGAAGACATCGCCCACAGAAGCCGCGAAAGGGGACAGCATCGATCCGACAGATTTTCCGGGACGGACCCGACACGACGATCGAGCCCGTCCCCGATTGGCTGCCCTCAACCGTGTGTTGTCGTATTAGTGTACCGAAATCGGACGGGAAAAGAATTCGGGAATTTTTTGGCCCTGAAAGGCATCGTCAAGAAGGGAAACACACTTTTTTGCTTTCTTGGCATTCCGCAAACGTCGAAACGGCGCTCGGTCCGAGTCGTGGTTTGCGAGCTGCGCTGAAGGAGAGATACGATGCGAACGAAACTTGTCGACCTATGCCTGATCAGCCTTGGGCTACTGCTTCCCGCGGGCTGTGCGGATTCAAAATACCCCTATCAGCCGACACATGGAACCGCGAAGGTAGATTCCACGAGTGTGGATGAAGAATACGCGGAGGCGGACGCGGCAACGGCGCCAGCCAGCCGAAACTCCGTTGCGACGACTCCGCTCGCCGCCCGACCGGCGCCGGAACCATCTGCCGTCGTGACGCCGCAACCTTTCGACGGTCCCCTGCCGCAAGCGCCGGGTGAAGGTCGTGGTCCGGAAGAATCGGGCGACAAATTCAGTTGGCTGGTCGAAAACGACTTCGTCCGTGTCGCCGCCGATCCACTGTCGACCTTTTCGATTGACGTGGACACCGCGTCCTACTCGAAAGCGCGGATGTATCTCATGCAAAACGGCACGTTGCCGCCGGCGGACGCCGTCCGCATCGAAGAATTCGTCAACTATTTCAACTACAACTATCCTGCGCCGCGCCACGGCGAGCACCCGTTTGCCGTCTACACGGAAGTGGGCGAGTGCCCGTGGAGCCCGCAGAATCGGCTGGTCCGTGTCGGCATCCAAGGCGAGCAGGTGGAGCGTTCCCGCCGTTCGACGAACCTGGTTTTCCTGATCGATGTGTCCGGATCGATGGACCAGCCCAACAAGCTGCCGCTGTTGAAACACGGGTTGCGGCTGATGACTTCGCAGCTGAATGAAAACGATCGCGTCTCGATCGTCGTATATGCCGGCGCGGCGGGACTGGTCCTGGACAAAGCGTACGGGAACGACCAGGCCGCGATCCTCAGCGCGGTGGATCGCCTGCACGCCGGCGGGTCGACGAACGGCGGCGTGGGGATCCAGTTGGCGTAACAGACCGCTCGACGGCAGTTAATTCAAGGCGGCGTGAATCGCGTGTTGCTCTGTACCGATGGCGATTTCAACGTGGGACGAACCAGTACCGGCGGGTTGGTATCGCTCGCCCGGAATCAAGCCAAGTCGGGAGTCTTTCTCAGCGTATTCGGATTCGGCATGGGAAACCACAACGACGCGATGCTCGAGGAACTTTCCAATCGCGCCAACGGCACGTACGCCTTCATCGACAGTAAGCCGGAAGCCGAAAAGGTGTTCCTGGAGCAACTCAGCAGCACGCTGATCACGATTGCCAAGGACGTCAAGATTCAGGTCGAATTCAATCCGGCTGAAGTGCAAGCGTATCGCCTGATCGGCTACGAGAATCGCCAGCTGGCGCACCGCGACTTCAATGACGATCGCAAGGACGCCGGCGACATTGGCGCAGGGCACACCGTGACCGCACTCTACGAGGTGACTCCGGCCGGTGCGAACACGGATTTGAACCTGCCTGGTGTCGATCCGCTGAAGTACCAGCAGGCACGGCGCCCCGTGGATCCTGCCGGCGCGCACGAATTGCTGACCGTCAAGTTGCGATACAAGCTGCCGGAAGCAGAGGCCAGCCAATTGTTGAGCGTGCCTGTCGTGGACGAGGGCTTGAAGTTTGGGCAGGCCAGCCAGGACTTTCAGTTTGCCGCGGCCGTTGCCTCGTTCGGCATGCTGCTACGGGATTCGGTCTACAAGGGGAGTGCCACGTACCGTGGCGTTCACGAAATCGCCGCGGCAGCGCGGGGGCGCGACGAACACGGTCGCCGCACTGAATTCCTGGAACTGGTTCGACAGGCACAACAGCTTGCGGAACCGGAAGTGTCGGCAATCCCGCCGGCCGCCGCGGTGCCATCGGTGCGAATCGCTCAGCGCGAGTCCCCAGCGTCGCCATTCAATTGGAATCCACTGTCAGCAACCCCGCTCGTCGTCACACTGTTCGCAGTCTGGCTATGTGCGGTCGGCGGGATTCTGGCGGTAGTGTGCTTGTACGTCTTGCGACCGCGCGAGCAAACCCTGATGACGACAAAACGCAATCAGTTTCCGCACGAGCCGGCGCCTGCGGCCAAGGGTTAAACACAATACCGTTCAAAGTATGTAGGACGGGCACTCTTGCCCGTCA
>CALBSZ010000361.1 GCA_937967665.1 uncultured Planctomycetaceae bacterium | reverse complement strand
CGACATGGCCTTTCCCACGCTGAACATGCTGAGCTACTGGTTCATGTGGCCGGCCTTCCTGATGATTGGGGCCAGTTTCTTCTTGCCCGGAAATGGAGCCGCGGCCGGCTGGACGTCCTATCCACCGTTGTCCGCCGTCTGGGAGGCGGCGCCGAGCAGCGGGATGGCGCAGACCTGCTGGCTGTTGGGAGTGACCTTTGTCGGCGTGTCGTCAATGATGGGCTCGGTCAATTACATGACGACCATCATCCAGATGCGCGCTCCGGGCATGACCATGTTCCGGTTGCCGCTCACCATCTGGGGGATGTTCATCACGGCCGTACTGCAGGCATTCGCGCTGCCCGTGCTTACCGCGGCAGGTTTCATGCAGATTACCGACCGTGTCCTGGGAACCGGGTTCTTCATCCCGGAAGGCCTGGTAATCAATAATTCGGTGCCGGCGAGCGGCGGTGGTCAACCGCTGCTTTGGCAGCATCTGTTCTGGTTTTACTCGCATCCGGCCGTTTACATTATGATCCTGCCTGCCATGGGAATGGTCTCGGACATGCTGGCCTGCTTCGCCCGCAAACCCATTTTCGGCTACAAGCCGATGGTCTTCTCGATCTCCGGTATCGCCGGGCTGGGATTCATCGTGTGGGGGCATCACATGTTCGTGTCGGGCATGAATCCGGTGCTGGGAATGACGTTCATGGTGTCGACCATGCTCATTGCCTTGCCGAGTGCCGTGAAGACGTTCAATTGGCTGGGAACAATTTGGGGCGGCAATATTCGCTTTACGACACCCATGCTGTTCTCGCTGTCGTTCGTGTCAATGTTCGTCATCGGCGGGCTTTCAGGAATCTTCATGGCCGCCACACCCGTTGATATCTTCATTCACGACACCTACTTCATCGTGGCCCATTTTCACTACGTTTTGTTTGCCGGCACAGCGATGGCGGTGTTCGGCGCGATCTATTTCTGGTTCCCCAAGATGTTTGGCCGGATGATGAATGAATCGCTGGGCAAGCTTCATTTCTTCCTGACGTTTCTCTTCCTCAACGGCACGTTTTACACGATGCACATTCTGGGAGCGGTCGGCTTTCCCCGGCGACTCGCCGACCCCTACGACTACCAGACCTTCGCCCATTTGCAGCCACTGAATCAGTTCATGACCATCTGTGCGATCGGCATGGTGGCGACACAAGTGATCTTCGCGGCGAATTTCATCTACAGCATTTTCGCGGGACCGGCTTGCGGTCGAAATCCGTGGGGTGCCAACGGGTTGGAATGGTGTGCGCCAAGCCCTCCGGGCCACGGCAACTTCGATTTCCAGCCGATCGTCTATCGTGGACCGTACGACTACGGCTCGCCGGAAGTCGATACGGAAAACTACCCGCAGTGGCAGCCGCCGCCGGAGGAAGAAAAAGACGAGTAGTTGATTGGCAAGAATCGACTTCCTGAATGAAATCGCTTCCCCGTTGACGTATCCATGACCAAGATCCCCGGACAATCTGAAAGTCGCTGGCCGCATCGCCTCGCCGTGATGCTGGCATGCGCCACCTTTCCGCTGATCTGGGTGGGTGGCCTGGTGACAACGTACGATGCGGGAATGGCCGTGCCCGACTGGCCGAACACGTATGGCTACAATCTGTTCCTCTATCCCTGGACCACCTGGGTTCTGGGGCCCTGGGATATCTTTATCGAACACGGTCATCGTTTGCTCGGCGCCCTGGTCGGCCTGCTGACCATTGCCTTGAACGTGGCGGTATGGCGTTATGATTCGCGCCGTTGGCTGCGTTACGCGGCGGCGGGAGCCTTGCTGTTGGTCATCGCCCAAGGGATGCTGGGCGGTCTGCGAGTCCTTGAGAACAGCCGCGACGTCGCGCGGATTCACGCCTGCTTGGGGCCTCTGTTTTTTGGTGTCACCGTTGCCCTCGCCGTGGTGACATCGCGCCTGTGGCACTCCACGGAACCGCGTTGGGAGTCGCCCGCCGCAGCGTCCCTGCAACGTTGGGCCATGCTTACTACCGCACTTGTTTACTTGCAGTTGATCCTCGGCGCACATTTGCGGCACGTGTCATCCGACTGGTCGGCGGTCGCGGTCCGCGGTGTGCTGACGTTTCATCTACTGATCGCGGCGTTGATCGCCGTGCATGTCGGCCTGCTGGCGTTCAGGACCCGGCGGATGAACCGGTCCTTGCGTCTGCCGGCGTTGAGCCTGGTGTCGCTGCTGGTTTGCCAGTTGATCCTCGGCGCGGGCACCTGGATTGTGAAATACAACTGGCCCAACTGGTTCGCGGACGTAAGTGGTCCGGCCAGCTACACGGTAGTGAGTGATAGCTGGTGGCAGGCCAGCGTGGTGACGGCCCATGTAGCCATGGGCTCGCTGATCCTGGCGTTTTGCGTGCAACTGACAGCGCGGTCGCTGCGGCTGCTGCGTCCCGCAACGCTCGCCGTCTGCTCCGTCACCCTGTTGAAAGGGGCCGCGGCATGAGTAGTTCAACGATTACCGTCGAAGCGGGTTCACGAACGCATTGGACAACCCGCGCCCTGGACTATCTGGAGCTTACCAAGCCCAAGATTGCCGTGATGGTTCTGGTAACCGTTGCCGCGGCGGCGGTGGTTGCCAGTTGGGGCCAGCCGGACCCACTGGCCGTCGTCCACGCATTGCTCGGAACGACTCTGGTGGCCGCCAGCGCGAGCGCCCTGAATCAGTGGCTCGAGCGAAACGACGACGCACAGATGAAGCGAACGGCCACGCGGCCGCTACCTGCCGGGCGTTTGACCTCGCGTGAAGTGCTGTTCTTTGCCGCGCTGACCATCATCGCCGGCCTGGTCTACTTGAGCCTGCTGGTCAACTGGCAAACCGCTGCCTGGGGTTTGGCGACCTGGGTGGTTTACGTTTGGATCTACACGCCGCTGAAATACAGGACTTCGCTCAACACGGCGGTAGGCGCCGTTTCTGGCGCGTTACCCGTATTGATGGGCTGGTCCGCAGTGGGCGGCGCCTTGGATGTTCGCGCGCTTTCCATGTTCTTGATCGTCTTCCTCTGGCAGTTCCCCCATTTCATGGCGATTGCCTGGATGTATCGGACTGAGTATCGTCGAGCCGGCGTCAAGATGCTCACGGTAGTCGAGAGTTCCGGTCGCAGCGCCGGCTACCAGGCGGTGCTGGGTGCTTTAGCGTTGTTGCCGATCAGCCTGATCCCGGCCCTCGATATCCCCGGACCAGGCAAAGTGGCATACGCCCTGCTTGTCCTGGCTATCGGCTGCGGGCAGCTGGCTTGCGCGGCGAACTTCCTGCGCGATCGAAGTGACCGGACCTCGCGAGTCTTATTGCGTGCATCGCTGGTCTACCTGCCAACGATGATGTTCTTACTGATGCAGTTACCTCTACTATAACCAGATCGAGCCATGTCGGAACACGAACACGATCACGACGATCATCACGGACACGTCCACCTGGAATACCAGCCTGCGCTGCCGATTTCCAACGGCAAGACCTGCCTGTGGCTGTTTCTCTCCACGGAAATCATGTTCTTCGCCGGCTTGATCGGCACCTACATCGTGCTGCGTTTCGGTGCCCCTCCCGGAACCTGGCCCGGCCCGCACGACGTGCACGTGGTTGAATTCTGGGGAGCCTTGAATACCTTCGTGCTGCTCTGCAGCAGCGTGACGATCGTCCTGGCGATGGAATACGCCAAGATGAACAAAGCGGGAATGGCCAAGTCATTTCTGTTCACCACATTTGTACTCGGCTGGGTCTTCATGGGAGTGAAGGCTTACGAATATAATTCGAAGTTTGCACACGGCATTTACCCGCAGAAACCGCGCAGCCTGATTTACGAAAAAGCCGACGTCTACTATGTCGCCGCGGTACGGCAGAAGTTGAGCGAGTACCTTTTGAGTGACGAGCCGACAGCTGAACAGCACGCTCAAGTCAGCGCCTTGCTGGACGTCGTCAGGTGGGTGGAAGTGACGGCCGCCACGGACTCGGATCCCGTCGCGCGGCAGAACGCCATGGATGTATTAGCGTACCTGATCTACCCACTGCATCGGGATTCAGACACCGTGCTCGGCACGGATCCCGAAGCGCGGCTGCATGAACTGGTGGCGGAGTGGAAATCCTTTGCCGAAAAACAGGCCGCGGCGACACCCGCTGTTGAAGCGGCTCCCGCCGCGGATGCTGAAACGACCGTCGCACCAGCGACGAAAGCCGATCTGGCCGCGTTGATCCCCAGCGTCGCGCAGATGTCCGAACACCAAGGGCTCAATGAGTTGCTGAATAGCGAATCGCACTGGATTACCCTGCCGATGAAGATTCCCAGCGGCAACATGTGGGCCAGCACCTACTTTTTGCTTACCGGTTTCCACGCCATTCACGTGCTGGTCGGCTTGCTGATGTTTGGACTCGTACTGCCGTTAGAACTCACCATCGCAAAAGCGGGGCTGCTGGAGAATATCGGACTCTATTGGCACTTTGTCGATCTTGTCTGGATTTTCCTTTTCCCGATGCTTTACCTGTTTTAAGGCGGAGCGTTTCCATACCCTGTCAGGAATTTGAACGAAACAGCGTTACTTTAGGATACTCGCCGCACGGCGGGCAACTTCTTCGCGAGAAATACCATGTCAGATCATGAGCAACACGACGACGGGCATCACGGCAGCAACGTCGGCAAATTCGTGATGGTGTTCTTTGCCTTGTGCATCCTCACCACGATTTCCTTTATCGTGGGCAACTCGGAAGCCCTGATGCAGAACACGCCGGCAATCGGACGCTTCCTGATGATTGCTGTGTCTTGTGCAAAGGCGCTGCTGGTCATCCTGTTCTTCATGCATTTGAAGTGGGAAGCCAACTGGAAGTACGTCTTGACAATCCCGGCCAGCATGATGAGCATTTTTCTGCTGGTCATGCTGACGCCGGACATCGGTTGCCGCTACTCCCACTACAGCGAGGAACGGCTGCTGTTCGCGGCCGATCCGGAAACCAGCGATCACGACAGCCATACCGAAGCCGGCCATGCAGGTGATGCGGCTGAAGAACATCCAACGCACTAAGCGCAAATTCGATCGTGCCTTCCAGCGGCAGAGGTGGTGAACTTTGTGTCGCCAGGCTCCGTAGAAGGGATAGTGCGTGATTCCGCGTGCGATGAAGCTCCCTGCCTCTGGCTTTTGTCGTGGGACGGGAAACGCGACAGAGTAAGGCGGTAGTTTCGCGGCTGGCTCAGCGCGACCACGCCGAGTTTGGGCGTGATTCAAGCACGGATTGGAATCGAGTGGGTGAGTTGCGTCGGAAACCACTTGTTCGCGCTGCGTGCTTGTATTATCGCGGATTTCCGCTAGTGGGGCGCTGTGCAGCGATGATTAGCCGTGGGGCGTTAGCCCTCGGTTGATGTGGCAAAAACCGTGGGCTAACGCCCCGCGGCTGATTTGTGTCACCCGAACATACGCGTCTGGCAAAACAGCAGTGGGGCGGTTTACAGTTTTCCGCAGAGGTAACAATGCCGCCTTGGGACAGAGCGAATCGTGCTGCGGTGTTTGGCGGGATTACGAATCTCGCCACGCGGTCTAACCAACGGAGACGATGGTGAATAAGAAGCTACTAGTTGGAGCCCTGGCGGTGGTGCTGATGGCGGGGGGATTATTGTTTATCGTCACGGCGGCATCCAAGCGTTTCCGGCAGGATGTCGCGACGGGCGGGACTTCGACGCCGGTTTACGAACATGGCAACTGGCGTGACATGCCGGTGCAAGAAGAGTTTACGCTCACCGAGCGCAGTGGTGAACTGTTTCACTCGCGCGACATGGAAGGCCACGTGTGGGTGGTCAGCTTCTTTTTTTCCGCCTGCCCCGCCAACTGCTGGCAGCAGAACCAGGCAATCAACGAAATCGAACGGGAATTCGGGCCGCAAGGGGTGACGTTTGTGAGCATCACCTGCGACCCTGACAACGATACTCCCGGAGAATTGCGCCTCTATGCCAACAAGCTCGAGGCGAGTCCGCGTTGGAAGTTCCTGACCGGGGACCTGCTGCACATTCGCAAGATCGGCGGAGAGATTTTTCAGACTCATGTCGACCGCGGCGTGCACAACGAACATCTGATCGTGATGGACAAGTGGGGCAACAAGCGCGGACTCTTCGAATGGGCCGATCCGGCTCAAGTGTCCGCCATGAAAGAAAAACTGACCGAACTGCTTGCCGAAACCGAAGCCCCAGCCGACCAGGCGTTTTCGCAACCGCAGGTTCCCGCCAATATCGAACCCCTGACGAGCAACTGATTGCCACGCCAGGTTTCCGCGAATCCTCAGACTCGAGTCACCATTGGAAACTGCAGTTCAAGTTCTGCCCCACGTGAATGCCACGCTGAACGCCTTGGCCGCGGTCCTGCTGGTCGTGGGAGTCGTGCTGATTCGCCGAGGCAGCGAAACGGCCCACAAATGGACGATGATCACCTGTTTTGCCGTATCCGTGATCTTCCTGGCATGCTACCTGGGATATCATCAAATGCTGCACGAAGTTACGGGAACTCACGGCAAACAATTTGAGCATCCGGTCGCGGCGGTTCGATACTTCTATTACGCGATCTTGATCTCTCATGTCATCCTGGCCGCGGCCGTACCGTTTTTAGCCGTGGCCACCATCTACCTGGGAATCCGCGATCGCCGGCAGCAGCACCGTCGTTTGGCCAAATGGACGTTTCCCATCTGGTTGTATGTATCGATCACCGGAGTAGCCGTGTATCTGCTGCTCTATTGGCTGTAGCACGATCCGCAAAACGCAGGTATAATTCGGGTACAAGTTTCGAGGTACGAGTTGTCGCATGAGATCGATACTGCTGTTTATCTTTGTAGTCGTCTGCCTGTTCGTTCTGGGCGATGTCGCTCAGGCCTGCCCGACGTGCAAGGATGGTATGCAGAACGACCCTGCCGCGCAGAGTCTTGTCCGGGGATATCAGTGGAGCATCATCTTCATGATGTCGATGCCTTTTTCCATTCTCGGGGGAATCGGCGGCTATTTCTATTATCTGATTCGCAAGGCCCGCGCGGAGGCAGCGAATTCGCCCGCGCATGGCAACTCACCGTCGGTCTCGAACGGATGAAGCCCTGCATTGGGCACATGGCTCGGCAGGTGAGGCCGATACCGACGGACCATCGATTGATTCCCCGCGGACTCAACGTCTCATCACTCCCGACACCCCTTCGTTTGCATGCGTGCCCTAGGAAAACTTCTACCATTGGCAGGGCTGGTGGCGCTACCAGCGTCGATGCTGATGGAATTGACCGGCGCCCTGGGGAGATCCTTTGGTGTCAGTCAGATGGTGATCATGCTGGTCTTTGGCGTTGTCGTTTTCTATCTCGGCCGCTACCTCGAAGGCTACGCTCGCTCGTAGCTGGCCCAGCGCCAGGCTGTTTCGAACCAGCTTGATCACGCCCCTGGCACTCATTTTGTTTGACCCACAGTCGCAGGCGCCGGCGTTGGTACCGAGCCGGCGCCTGCGGCTGGCGGGTTAAACACGATACCGTCCTGAACCTGCAGGGGCGGGCTGCTGTTTCTTTCCGGCCGGACGGTTGTTCCCTATAATAGGCGGCAGCCCTTTCGACTTCCCAAGTGAACTTGTCCCGCATGTCCTGCATTCCAAGAATTCTGATTACGGCAGCGAGCCTGGCCTGTGTCGTCCCTGCGGTCGCGGCTTGGGGGCAGCCGCTGCCGTTTCCCGCTGCGCCGCAGTTGTCGCTGGAGGTTCGCCTGGCGGAACCGGAGCAGGCGACGCTAGCGCATTTGGCGCGGGTAGACGAATTCCTGACGAATGACCAGTGGGACGAAGCGGTAGAAACGCTCCGCCGCGTGATGGATTCCGACGACTCCCGAGTCGTCGCCGCGCGAGAGGCAGCCGGCGATGATGCCAATTCGTTCGTCCGCTACATGCCGCTGCGTGAATTCTGCCAGTTGCGATTGACGCGATTGCAGCAGGTTGCGCCGCAGGCCGCCGCCGTCTATCGCGACCAGGTGGACGCTGTGGCGCAACGCTGGTTCAACGAAGCGCGCGAGTCACGTAACGAAACGCTGCTGCTGCGCGTCGCTGAGCAGATGTTCGCCAGCAGTTATGGCGACGACGCGTGTTATTTGCTCGGCGAGTTGGCGCTGGAACGCGGGGACTTTACTTTGGCACGCGCCTGCTGGGAACGCCTGAGCCCATTCGTGCGTGTTACCGACTCCGCGGCGTCGCCGCTGCGCGCCCAAGCGGGTAGCCCCTTGTGGATGGCCCTCCGGGGACTCGACGTCGCGGCCGAATGGGAAGCGTTGCAGGAAGTGTTGTTTAACGATCGCGATCATTCTTCGTTGCTGGTTTATCCCGACACCCATCTCGACATTCCTCAGGTTCGCGCGCGTCAGGTGCTCGTGTCGATACTGGAAGGAGCACCGGATCGTGCTGCGATCGAGTTGGCCGTCTTCAGTCACCTGCACCCCGACGCGATGGGCACGATTGGAGGCCAGCAGGGGAAGTTCGTTGACTTGCTGTCCGCGCTGCTGAAGCAGAGCCGCACCTGGCCCACTCCCACGCCGGACCGGCAGACGGCAACCTTTGCGGGCAGCTACCTGCGCCACCGATTCTACGAGACCGAATGGGATTTCACTCCGGCGCCGATCTGGCAGACGACCCTGGCTGCTTCCGGCGCGGGTGGTGAATCCGCGGAGAACGTCGACCGGCAATCGCCAGCGGTGAATTTTCCGTTGGTTGTAGGTGAAACGGTATTCATCACGGAACCGTCGCGCATTCGCGCTCTGAAGCTGTCCGACGGGACGCCGCAATGGCCCTTGCCGGACGATTCATCCAGCGGCACGATCATCCAACTGGACGACCCGCAGGGGAACGATGGTTCACCGGGCCATTTTGAATTCGATCGCCATTTAACCGCCACGGTCAACCAGGATCGCTTGATCGCGCGCCTGCCCGCGGGAGCGGTGGTTGGCGCCGACGTGGGCATGGCGGGCGTCGTCGACCGCGGCCTGCTTGTGGGACTCGATCTCAACGCTCAGGGCAAGCTGCTGTTTCGTCCCCTGGAGACAGAGGGCGCCAACTGGATGTTTGAAGGAACACCGATCCTGTCGGGGCATCGGATCTATGTTTCCCTGCGCCGCCGCAACGGTTTTCGGGTGGATGCCTTCGTGGCGTGCTACGAAATCCCCGCCCAGCGATCTTCCTCCGACGACGCCTTGCCGCAAATCTGGCGCACGCCCATTTGCACGAGCGACGTGGCGGACCGAGTCACGCCGCATTCTTTGCTGTCCTTCGACGGCCAGACTCTCTATTACAATACGCAGCTGGGAGTCGTTGCCGCCGTTGCCGCCGGCGATGGTGCCGTACGTTGGATCACGCGATACCCGCGGGCATCTGTCGACCCTGACGATCCCGACCGGGTGACATCCCATTTCCGCCGCGTGTTGACCCCTTGCCTGATTCACCACGACATGGTCATTGTTGCTGCGAGCGATTGCGACCGGCTCTTCGCCCTGGACGCCGCTACGGGAAGCCTGATCTGGACAACGCGTCCTGAGATGGCGGCCGACGCCGTGCATCTGCTGGGCATCCATGGCCGCTACTTAATGGCCAGTGGTCAGAACCTGTATTGGCTCGACGCCTACTCCGGTGCGGTTGTCGATCAGTTCAACCCGCCTTCCAAGACAACCCCGGGGCACGCTCAACCGGCGATTCAGGGCTTTGGTCGCGGCCTGATCGCAGGCGACACGGTCTACTGGCCGACGCGTCAGCAGATCCACATCATGAACATTGACGCCCGCCGGCCTCAACGGCAGCCGATAGAGTTGGCGTCATTCGCCGTCACAAGTGGAAACCTTGTGCCGGCGGGAGACGTCTTACTGATGGCGTCGCCAACCACGCTCTACGCCTTCAAATGACTGACGAAAGGGATCGCATGTTACCAGAGGACGATTTGCAGGCGGTAGCTCGATTACACGAAGCTTACGGCCAGATCGAAACGGAAGTGGCGAAAGTGATCGTAGGCCAACAGCAGGTGATTGACGAGCTGTTGATATCCCTGTTTGCGGGCGGGCATTGCCTGCTGGTAGGTGTCCCGGGACTGGCCAAGACGTTGCTGATTCGCACGCTGGCTGACGCGCTTTCGCTGCAATTCAATCGCATCCAGTTCACGCCCGACCTGATGCCGTCTGACATCACGGGCACCGAGATCATACAGGAGGATCGATCAACGGGGCAGCGCGAGTTGCGATTCCTGACCGGCCCGGTTTTTGCGAACGTTATCCTGGCCGACGAAATCAACCGCACGCCACCCAAGACGCAGGCCGCGCTGCTGGAAGCCATGCAGGAACGGCAGGTTACCGTGGGCGGAAAAAAACACGCCTTGCCTGCGCCGTTCTTTGTTCTGGCAACCCAGAATCCGATCGAACAGGAAGGCACCTATCCACTTCCGGAAGCGCAACTGGACCGCTTCATGTTCAATGTAATGGTGGACTATCCCAGTGAAGACGACGAACTGGAGATCATCAAACGGACCACCGCAGATTACGAACCGAAAGTCGTGCCCACCCTGGACGCCGCGCAGATTGAATCGTTGATGCGCATTGTGCGCAAAGTGCCGATCGCGGATCACGTTTCGCGTTACGCCCTGAAGCTGGCAAGAATGACGCGTCCGCAGCAGCCCGAGTCGCCTGAGTTCATACAGTCATACGTGATGTGGGGCGCGGGCCCGCGTGCCAGCCAGTACCTGGTCCTGGGCGGCAAGGCCCGAGCAATCTTGAAGGGCAGGCAACATGTCAGTCAGGAAGACATCCAGGCAGTGGCAACGCCCGTATTGCGGCATCGCATGAAAACGAATTTCAATGCCGACGCCGAAGGCATCGGCACGGACGAATTGATTCAACGCTTGATCGCTCAGGCTCCCCTGATCGCCGACGAAGCAGGTACCAGTGGAAAAGTCCCCGCAGTATTTAAGTCCGCAGACGCTGGCTAAACTCAAGGGCCTGCAACTGCGCGCCCGCCATATCGTGGAAGGGTATGTTTCGGGCTTGCATCGCAGTCCCTATCACGGCTTCTCGATTGAGTTCGCCGAACACCGGGAATACGCGCCGGGCGACGACTTGCGGCATCTCGACTGGAAGGTGCTCGGACGCACTGACAAGTACTATTTGAAGCAGTACGAAGACGAAACCAATCTGATTTGTTACCTGGTGTTGGACGTCAGCGAAAGCATGGAGTACCGGGGGCCGGATTCGTCGCTTTCGAAATTCGAATACGCGCAATGTTTGGCCGCGGCGATGGCCTGGCTGGTGTTGCATCAGCAGGATGCGGTCGGCCTGGCGACCTTCGACGACCGCCTGCGTGCGAACATCACGCCCAGCGGCAACCCGACGCAAATGAAGCCGATCATGCACGTGCTCGATACCAGTACCAATAGCGCCAAGACCGCGACCGGCCCGATTTTTCACGAACTGGCGCAGCGCTGGCGGAAACGGGGCGTGGTGATTGTGATGAGTGACCTGTTTGACGATGTCGACACGCTGCTGGCCGGGTTGCAACACTTCCGGCATCGCCGCCACGACGTGATCGTGTTCCACGTGATGGATCCAGCCGAAATTGATTTTCCCTTCACACGCCCGACTCTCTTCAAGGGGCTGGAAGCCCTGCCTGAGGTTCACGCCGAGCCGCGGTCGCTGCGGCGGGCCTACCAGCAGGAAATCAACCAGTTCCTGCAGGCCGTCAAATCCGGCTGCCAGACACTGGGAATCGACTACCAGTTGGTGCGCACCGACCGCGACCTGGACTTGACATTGACTCCGTTTCTGGCGGCCCGCATGGCGAGGATCAAATAGTGCCTTTGCTTGCCGAGATCATTGCGTTTTGGCCCTTTGCGAGCGCGGGGATGCTGTTGTGGGCACTGGCAGCGGCCATCCCCATCATCATTCATCTGTTGAGCAAGCGGAAGTATCAGGAAGTGCCCTGGGCGGCGGTGAAGTTCCTGTTAGCCGCCGTGCAGAAAAACGCGCGGCGAGTACGCGTCGAGCAACTCTTGCTGCTACTGGTACGTGTGATGATTTTGGTTTTGCTGGCCCTGGCCCTGGCCGATCCGATCGTATCCGGCCTCTCGCAGTTGGGATCGTCAGGCACGCGTGGACAGAACCATTACGTGCTCGTCATCGACGCGTCCTATTCCATGGCTTACACCGAATCCGGTGAATCGCGTTTTGAAGCGGCGCGGCGAATGGCCCGGGAACTGGTGGATTCCAGTGTCCAGGGCGATGGCTTCACGCTGGTCTTGATGAGTAATCCGCCCCGCGTCGTGATAGCCGAACCGACTTCCGACAAGCGTAATGTGCTGAGCGAAATTGACGGGCTGGAACTGCTGCACACCGACGCGCGGTTGGAACAGACGCTTGCCGAGGTCGCCAGTATTGTGACCAAGGCGAAACGCGACTATCCGCGACTGCCTGTGACCAAGGTCTGCCTGTTTTCCGATCTGGGCCAGAACACGTGGAGCGAAGTGGGGTCGCCCGAGTGCCGGCAGATCACGAGCGAACTGGCGGAGCAGGCTTCGCTGGTGCTGCTGGACCTGGGCAACGATACGGCCGCGAATCGCGCCGTCGTCCGCCTGCAGTCCAGCGAATCACTGGCCAGTATCGGACGTGAATTGACGTTCCGAGCTGAACTCCAGGACTTCAATCAGAGCGCCAGTGGCCACCTGGTCGATTGGTATGTCGACGACCGCCCGATGGCGCAGAGTTCCGTTTCCGGCAGTAGCGACGGTCATGCCCAGGCAGATTTTCGCTATCGTTTTGAAACACCGGGCGAACACATCGTCGAAGCTCGGCTACAACACGATTCCCTAACCGTTGACGACCATCGCTGGCTGAGCGTTCCGGTGCGCGAATCGATCCGCGTGCTCTGCATCGAGGGTCGTTTTGAGGCGGCGCGGCATGTCGCGATTGCCCTGGCTCCAGAGGAGTCGATCAATCGCGTGCAAGTCGACGTCAAGCCGGAAGGCGCCCTGCTGGAACTCGCCACCGACGATTACGATTGCATTTTTCTTTGCAACGTCGGCCGCTTCGGCAGCGAAGAGGCGTTTGTGTTGAACGCGTATCTGAAAAAGGGAGGCGGCGTGGTGGTCTTCCCTGGAGATCAAGTGCAGCCGGAAAGCTACAACGAGTCGTTGGCTGGGAAGGTCCAGGTTCTGCCCGCGCGACTGGGTGCGCTGAACGACGATTCCCAGTACGCTTTTGACCCGCTGGACTATCGTCATCCCATTATCGCGCCGTTTCGCGGGCACGAACGCAGTGGTTTGTTGACGACACCTGTGTGGACCTATTATCGACTGGAGCCGTTGCACCGGGAACATTCCGTCGTCGCGCTGGCGTTCAACAACGGCGATCCGGCCATGGTCACGGCCACGATCGAACGCGGCCGCAGCATCCTGTTTGCCACTGCCGCTTCTCCAAATTCGTTAAATCGTAACGTGCAGCCTCCGACCCCCTGGACCGCCTTCTCGACATGGCCGAGTTTTCCGCCGCTGATTCAAGAGACGTTGATTTTCGCGATCTCCGGGCGCGCGGAAAGCCGCAATGGGATCGTCGGCCAGCCGCTTGTAGCGTACGCTCCCCCGCAGGCAGCCAACGCCCCCGTCACGATCATCGGTCCCAGCGGACAGAAAGAAAAAGTTCGCCTGATGCATTCCCCCAACGGCAGTCGCTGGAGTTTTCCCAACACACTCAGCAGCGGTGTCTATGAGGCGGAATACGTTTCAGGCAGCGACAAGCAATGGTATGCCGTAAATGTCGATACCGCGGAAAGTGATTTGACTCGCTTCGATCCGCAACTACTGCCGAACCAGTTCGTACGGGAAGTGAACGCGGGCGAAGCCGGCGGCACGGCGCTACCCGTCTCAGGACGGTCGGAACTATTTCGTTACCTGCTGTTTGGTGTGCTGGGACTGGTCCTGACGGAAACGTTTCTGGGCTGGTTTTTCGGGAGCCGGCGGTAATGGGGCGCGCTCACCTTGTGATCCAGCCGACCATGGCAGGCAACCGGGGACGAAAAAACGTGAAGTAGCATGACTCGATTTTTGGACAAACTGTTCGGTGGAGAAGCGGCCGGGGCGACGGGCGGGATCGAATTGCAGTTCGAGCACTCCTGGCCGTTCCCTCCATGGGTCACGCTACTGCTGCTGATCGGGGCGGCGGTTTACATTGCCGTCATGTACGTGCGCGAGCGCGGCTTGACGTCCAATCGTTGGCTGACGGTGACCCTGATCGGAATCCGACTGGCCCTGGTGGGCCTGATCATCACCATGCTGTACGGCTGGACGCGGCAGTTGCACCGCACGGATCTTCCCGACCTCGTGATCGTGCTCGACGACTCGGCCAGCATGCAGCTGAAGGACCAGTACGTCGACAGCCAGATGCAATCGCTGGTCCAGGAACGGTTGGCAAGCGCGGCATTGGACGAACCGACTCGGGAGAACCTGGCCAAAGCCATCCTGCTGGGGAACGACGAAAAGCTGCTCGATTCCTTGAAATCGAAATACAATCTGCGTTTCTATTTTGTGGGACAGTCGGCGCGCTACCAGAATCCGGGCGACGAAACGTGGAACACAGTTCTGGCGGCACACCTGCCGGAGCAACCAGGCAGCCGGCTCGGCGACGGACTCCGCGACGTATTGACCCGGCAGAGTGGTCGCCCGACAGCTGCTCTCCTGTTGCTCACGGATGGCATTACGACGGAAGGCAAGACGGTCAGCGACATCGCCGAACTCGCCCGGCGAAAATCGGTCCCTATCTATGCCGTGGGGATCGGCAACGACAAACCGCCGCGCGATCTCCGCATCGTCGATGTGTTGTCGGAGGAAGTTGCGTTTCTGGGCGACCTGGTGAATTTTGAATTCAAGATCGCCGCATCGGGTTATGCAGGCCAAGCCGTGCAGGTGCGTCTGAAAACCGAGGCGGGCCAGACGCTGGCGGAAAGAAGTGTCACGCTGCTGGAAGATCAGCCGACGACGTCCGTTCGCCTGACATACCGCCCCGAAGCCGAAGGGGAAGTGACGCATGTCCTGGAGATTGTCCCCCTGGCAGATGAAGCAAACGTGGAAAACAACACCGTCGAGAAGGTCGTTCACATCCGCGACGAAACACTGAAAGTGCTGCTGGCGCAGGAGTATCCCAGTTACGAATACCAGTACCTGAAAGAGTTGTTGAGTCGCGGCTTGAAACAATCCTCGGGCAGCGAGAAGGCTATTGAGTTGCATAGTGTGCTGCAAGAGGCCGACTTGGAATACACGAAGACGGACGCCACCGCGCGGCAGGTCTTTCCGGTAAATCGTGACGAATTGTTCGCTTACGACGTGTTGATTTTCGGCGATGTCAATCCCTCGTTTCTCAGCCGCACCACGCTGGAAAACATTTCCGACTTTGTGACGCAGCGCGGTGGCGGAGTGATCTTCCTTTCCGGACCGCGGCACACGCCCTTGGCTTATCGCGGCACACCGCTTGAGGAGTTGTTCCCCGTGTTGCTGGGTACGGCCACGGTACCGGGTGCCGAGGCCTTGTTGATGGATTCCTTTCAACCGCAAGTGACCCAGATGGGTTGGGCGAGTCCGCAGTTGCTGCTGGCCGATAATCCCGCGGAAAACCTGGCGGCCTGGCGGCAACTGCCGCCCCTGTTCTGGTTGCTGGAAGCGCCGGACTTGCGGCCCGGAGCGCGGGTGCTGGTGGAACATCCATCCCGTACGGGGACGCTCGGCAAAAACGTGCCCGTGATCTGTATTCAATTCGTCGGAGCGGGGCAGGTGGTGTTTCATTGCACTGATGAAACCTTCCGCTGGGCACGTGCCGAGAGCGGGGACAACCCTTTCGCTCGCTATTGGTTGCAGACGATTCGTTATCTGAGCCGTTCCAAGCTCATGGGCACGGACCATACGGCCGAACTCGCGGCCGACCGAGTGGAATACCGCCGCGGCGACACCGTCAATCTGCGCGTCCGCTTCTTTGACAGCCGCCTGGCTCCCGAACAGGACGACGGTGTGTCCGTCATGGTAGAACACGCGGGCGGCAAGCGGCGGCGCGTTACCTTGCAACGGGAAACGGCCAATCGCGAAATCTTTTCCGGATCGATCACCAACCTGACGGAAGGGCATTATCGGTCCTGGATCGTCCGTCCCACTCTGGCCGGCCAGCCACGGACTGAGCAATTCAGTGTCACGTCGCCCGAAGGCGAATTCATGCGTTTGCAAATGGACGCCGCGGACCTGCGGATGGCCGCCAAGACTTCGGAAGGCCGCTACTATTCGCTGCAGAACGTCGGGCGGCTGGAGGACGAATTGCCTCCTGGTCGAGAAGTCCGCATCGCATCGCTGCCGCCAACACCCATCTGGAATTTCTGGATCTTTCCCACGACCTTTCTCGTCTTGATTGTGACGGAATGGGGACTTCGGAAGCGAGTTGGATTGTTATAATGACCATGAGTTGGAATGCGGCGGGCCATCCCGCGCGGGTGGCGTGCCGGAAGCAGCGATGGCCAGCCGGCAGCAGTTTGCCAGCGAACAAACCGAGACCATGAACCATCCCCTCCAACAACAAGTTCAGGCAGTCGGCCAGCGCGCCAAACGCGTAGCCTTGCTGTACGGCATCGGCTGGTTCGTGTGCCTGGCCTTGGCGGCGATCTTTCTCGTCGCCCTGTCTGACTACTTGATTCGATTTCGTGACCCGGGCGTCCGCATCATTTGCTCGCTGGCCGTGCTGTTGGTCGTTGGTTGGAGTTTCGGCCGTTTCGTGTATCCCGCACTCCAGTGGCGGCAGTCCGCTACCAGTGTGGCCCAGCAAATCGAACGGAGGTACCCGCAGCTTGAGGATCGCTTGTCGAGCGCCGTCGAGTTTCTTAACCAGTCGGAACACGATCCGTTGGCGGGTTCGGTCACGTTGCGCCGCAGCGTCGTGGCCGAGGCGGCCGGGGCGACCGAGCGGCTGGACCTGCTGTCCTGCATCGATACCACATTTCCCAGGAGAATCATTGTCGCGGCTGTGGTCACGGTTTGCGCCGTCGCCGGAATCGGACTGCTGGACGTATCTTCGTCGCTTCTGGCCGCCAAACGCATGCTGCTGCCGTGGTCTGACGAGCATTGGCCGCAACAACACCAATTGCAGTTTGTGGGTCTTCCGGAACGCATCGCCAGCGGCAGCGATTTCGAAGTGGAAATCCAGGACCGGAATGGCAAGCTTCCTCATGTCGTGGACGTGGAGTTTCGCATCGACGGTGGCAGCACTGAGTCCAAGGCGCTGAATTCATCCAGCGGCAAAGTCTTTGCGCGTTTGAATAACGTCACGCGTTCGTTCCAACTGCGGGCGTCTGGCGGCGATGACAACAGCATGCCCTGGTACTCGATCGACGTGATCGAACCGGCGCGAATGGACGATGTCGTCATTACCGTCGTTCCACCGGACTACACGCGTCAACCGCCTCGCGAATCTGGTCGACACCTGCGCGTTCTGGAGGGGACGCGAATACAGCTGCGCGGCACGGCGACCGGTGCAATTCAGGAAGCCGTGATCCGATTCCAAAGTGACGACCAACAGGCCTCCATCCCGCTGGCCGTCAATGCCGACGGCACGTCGTTTCAAAGCGACAGGCCATGGATTGCCAGCCGAACGGGAACCTACTGGATCGAAGTGACGGATGCGGAAGGACTTACCACGGGCAGCGACCAGCAGTATGAACTCCGTGTGGGGAAGGATCAGCCGCCGACGGTATCCATTGAAAGCCCCACACCGAACGCGCTGGTCACCGCCCAGGCACGAGTGCCGCTGAAGGTATTGCTGAAAGATGATTTTGCGGTGGCGACCGCCACCCTGCATTTCAAGACTGCTCAGTCGGATGCTGAAACAACGCGAACCTTGGCGGCACGCGACGCGCCCCCCGCTGGAAGTGCGGAGCAGGACGTCCTGGACATCGACGAAATCTGGTCGCTGGCTGAAATGGCGAATCTGAACCCGGGCGATGTGATCGAATTTCACGTTTCGGCGACCGACTTCAAGCCTCATGAAGGCGAGTCGCTGCCGGCCCGCCTGACGATTATCTCGGAAAGTGAATTGCAGGAGCGGCTCGCGCAGCAGCAGGCCTTTATCCTGGCCCGGCTGATCGAGGCGTTGCGAGTGCAGGAGCAGGCTCGATCGCAAGTGACCGCGTTGGAGATCCAGCTGCGGGAAGCAAATGCCTTGCGGCGCGAAGATCAGGATACGCTCCAGGGCGCCGAACTCAATCAGCGGCAAGTGGCTCGGCTGCTGGTGGACGAGAACGAGGGCGTCGAATTCCAGATCAAGAAGCTTCTGGACGACGTCCACCAGAATCAGCTCGACAGCCCGGACGTCGAACGGCGGATGAATGACATTCTGGCCGTGGTCCGGGGACTGAGCCGAGGTCCGTTGCCCGAGGTACAGCAGCACCTGATCTCCGCGTTGAAGACGTTGCGTTCGGCCGAGGGATTGGAATTGCAGGCGGATGTCTTGATTTCTGTGCGCTCCGAATTGAGCTCGGCGGGCTCGCGGCAGGACGAAGTGATCCTCCAATTGCAACGACTCGTGGGACAGCTTTCCGAATGGGATACGTATCGGCGTTTTTCGCGAGAAGTCAGCCGGATCCTGAACGACCAGAATCAGGTCGCGCTGGACACGGGCGCCTTGCGACTGAAGACGCTTGCTAAAGACATACGCGAATTGTCGGCTGAAGAACGGGCCGATCTCGGACGCCTGGCGCAGCGGCAGCTCGAACTCTCCCGGCAGTTCGACAAGACGATGCAACGCATGCGGCAGGTGCGGGAAGAAATCCAAACCGACGACCCGCTGGCCGCGAACACCTTGAGCGATGCCTTGGAGACCGCCAGGCAGCTGGGGATTGGCGAGCAAATGCGGGAAGCCATGCGCACGATCAGCGACAATCGGATGGGGCAGGCGCTCGAGGAACAACAGGCATCCGTTACGGGTTTGCAGGAACTGCTGGATGTACTTTCCAATCGTCGCGAGCATGATCTCAAACGCTTGCAGGAGAAGCTGAAAGAGGCGGAAGCCGCGCTGCAATCGCTTGACGACCGTGTCAAGCGATTACGCAAGAAGATGGACGACCTTTATCAACGGTCCAAGGAATCCGGCCTGAATGCCGAACAGCGGCGGGAACTGGAGCGTTTGACGCGTGAACAGGAACAACTGGCCGAACAGGCCGAAGAGTTAACTCGGCAACTGCAACGATTGACGGCGCGCGGCGCCAGCAAGTCGGTCGGGCAGGCCGGCAAGGAACTGGGGCAGTCGGCTGCCGCGGGCAAGCAGGGAGACTTGTCTCGGGCGCGGCAACGCGCGAGTCAGGCGGAGCGGTTGCTGGAGGAAGCCAGGCAGCAACTGCAGAAGCGGCAGCAAGAGATCAAGCAGGATTTGCTCAACGAACAGATGGCGCGACTGCGAACTTCGATCACAGGTTTCGTTTCCCGGCAAAAGACCATCGCGCAGGATACGTTGCGGCTGGACGACATCCGGATCGAGTCGGGTGGGCGTTTCCAGCGAAACCAACCGGAAGCCGCGACTGTCCGTCGTCTGGCCGACGCGCAACGGGCGCTCGCCGACGAGACGTCGCAACTGGCCGACGGACTGCAAGACGCCAAAGTGTTCCCGCTGGGGTTACGCGGCGCGGCTCGCGAAATGATTCGCGCGGCGGATCAGTTGATCCGATTGGAGACGGGGGAATCGGCGCAGCAAGCGGAACGAAACGCGCTCGCGCGACTCGAACAACTAGCGGAAGCATTGGTGCCTCCGGAACCGCCACCGAGTGACAGTGATTCTCCGCCAGGGCAGGGCGGTCCAAGTCCCCCAGCAGGCGAGGGCTTGAACATGCTGGCCGAACTCAAGTTGCTGTTGTTGATGCAACAGGAAGTGAATGCCCGCACGATCGATCTCGATAGAGCCCGCCAGCAGGATGGCTTGACCGACCAGCAGCAGCAAGAATTACGGGATTTGCGGGTCGAACAGGGGCGTTTGGCCGATCTCGTATTGGACCTTGTCCCGGTCCAGGACAATAATGAAGAAGCGCTACTGGACGGCCTGCCCGACCTGGAATAGCCTGCCGTAGCGGTAGACGCCAATGCCTCGCCAACGGTGACGGCGAAGCAAACAAGACTCGAGCGAAAGCCGAAAGAACGAACCATGACAGAAAGAACCGTAGCAACGACACTCAAACTGGTTTGCTGCTTGTTCCTCGCCTCGCTCGCCGCGTTGGCCCATGCCGACGACGCCAAGCCGCTGGACGATTTGCTGTTCCAGGACCTCGACAACGAATTGCTCGAAGGGTTAGACGACGTGGTGCCCGAGCTTTCACCAGACAAGGAATCGCAGAGACCCGCGAATCCCGCCTTGGATGACAAGCTGTTGGAAGAATTGGGGGAAGGGTCCGAGAAGGTATCTGGAGAACCGGAGAATCCAATCGCCAAGATTGGCGAACGGATGAAGAAGGCCGAGTCGTTAATCGGCCAGCAGGATACGTCGGAACGGACCCAGCAGGTGCAGAAGCAGATTACAGACGACCTGGCGGCGCTGATCGAGCAGGTCAGCGAGCAATGTTGCAAGAACGGACAAGGCAAGCCGGGAAATCAGCCGGGCGGCCAGGCCGGCCAGCAACCGGGTGACGCACCGTCGCGAGACAGCACGAACCGTTTGGGCGAGCGCGACGACAAAGCCGCTCGTCTCGCCGCCAGCCGGGAACTGCTGAAACAAGTGTGGGGGCATTTGCCGCCGCAGGTTCGACAGCAGCTGATGAACGCGTCGGTGGAAGAGTTCCTGCCGAAGTACGAAAAGTTGATTGAGGATTACTACAAACGGCTGGCCGAAAGCGAATTGTAGAGGCCGAGTCACGAATGTTAATTGGACAGCGCTAATTTTGGGCAAGTCGCAAGAATACAAGCACGCAGCGCAAGCAAGTGAATCCGGACGTAGATGACCCACTCGTTTGCGTTGCGAGCTCTTATGAGGACGCGACCTGACGCTGTAGGGTTAATTTCCCTCCGCGAGATCAGAACATCGTATCGAGTACCGAAATCATGCTTGTTTCTCGACGACAGACGCTCGGCTTCCTCGGCGCGTCCGCGGTAACTCCCGCTTTGCTCGGTCAAGGTGTCGCGCCCAAAAACTTGATCACGCCCGAGACCAAGCAAGCGATTCAACGCGGGCTGGCGTATCTGGCCTCGCGTCAGACCGAGGACGGTGGGTTTGGAAACGGCGGCAACAGCCGCGATGTCGCGATCGCCGGACTTGCCGGGATGGCCTTCATGTCGGTTGGCAACATGCCGGGACGCGGTCGATATGGACTGCAGGTCAATCGCTGCATCGAATACATCGTGGACAGCGCCAGGGAGAACGGCTTTCTGGTGGCCGCGGGGTCAAACATGCATGGTCCCATGTACGGACACGGTTTCGCCACGCTGTTCCTGGCCGAAGCGTATGGCATGTCCCAGCAGACGGATGTTCGTCCGGTGTTGGCGGAAGCAGTCAAGCTGATCGTCAATTCTCAAAACAAGGAGGGAGGTTGGCGGTATGCTCCGAATGGCACCGACGCCGATATCTCCGTCACGATTTGCCAGGTCATGGCACTGCGTGCCGCCAAGGACGCGGGCATTCATGTGCCTAACGAAACGATTGACCGGTGCGTGGAATACGTGAAGCGCAGCCAGAATCCCGATGGCGGGTTCATGTACATGTTAAGCGCTGGTGGACCGAGCGCCTTTCCGCGTTCCGCAGCCGGTGTCGTCGCGCTCTACAGCGCCGGAATTTACAAAGGTAACGAAGTCAATTCCGGCATCGAATACCTGTTGAAGCAATAGCCGGAAGA
>CALBSZ010000360.1 GCA_937967665.1 uncultured Planctomycetaceae bacterium | reverse complement strand
CCATGCGCCCAAGAACAACCTTCCAGCTAAAATCTTCTTCCCCGCTCCACCCACCCACGCGTAGCCATCCGTCTTTCACCCACAGCCGGTAGCGGGCTCCACGGAGGTCATGCTCCAAACGAACCTCTTGCGACCAGCCGTCACCGTATTCGCCCTCTATGGCAATGGAACTTCTTTCAAGAGCCTGGCTATCGGCTTGAGTTACAACCTCTTCTTGAGCACTTGCGTCGGCGGCGAGCTGGCTGACAAGTAAGAAAAGCAGTAGGGTTGGACGAATCATTGCACTCTCCCTTGTCGAGTCTTTAGGAAACGAGGTCCTCAAGAACCCTGCCCTCTTCAAAGATGCGGATCGGTCGTCCGGATGTCGTATGCACAGCGTGCTGCGGTGAAAAACCTAGCTGCGACGGGAGTGTCGCGGCCAGGGCGGGTGGGGAACAGTCCGCAGGCACGGGCTCGAATCCGCGATTGTCCGTCGCTCCATATACCAATCCTCGTTGGAAACCGCCGCCCGCCAATAGAAATGACATCGCCCTGGGCCAATGATCGCGGCCTGCTGATCTGTTGACAACTGGAGTACGACCGAACTCGCCGCCGCAAACTACGATCGTCTCGTCAAGCATTCCGCGTTGCTGTAGATCGACGATCAAACCAGCCAGAGCCCGATCCACAGGCGGCAGCAGCCGTCTGAGCGTTGCAAAGTTGTCTGCATGTGTGTCCCAGCCGTCGCTAACCACGGTGACGAATCGCGAGCCCGCTTCGATTAGCCGCCTGGCGATCAAAACTGTTCGCCCTATCTGGCTTTCTCCATAAAGCGCTCGTAGCGATGGTGGCTCGGCGGAGAGATCAAACGCCCGTCCGATCCGATTAGCAGATAGAATGTTAAATGCCTGCTCTTGAAATTCAGTCAGGGTGGGCACGATATCCACGTGGTCGCGGAGACTAGTGAATTCAGAATCGAACACATTTCGCAGTTCTTGCCGTCGACGCAGTCCTTGTTGGGTCATGCCTTGAGGTAGAACAACCCCGTCTAATGAGACGGATTCCGGGGGCTGCGGAATATGGACGCGAAACGGATCGAATTGTGCGCCCAAGAATCCGGCACTCGAGTTGGGCGCCTCACCGAGGCTGAAGTAGGCGGGAATGCCGTTCGATGAAGGAAGTAAACGCCCAGCCAACGATCCGACGGATGGGTACTCGACATTGGAATTGGGCTTGTTGCCTGTCATCACGTACTGACTACCCGGCAGATGGTCTGGAATGTTGTGGTGCAGTGAGCGCACCAACGTGCAGCGATCCAATATCTGCGACGTATGTTGCATATTCTCGCTAAAGCGCTCGCCCGGAATCGACGTCGCAATGGCGTCGAATTCGCCTCGTACGTCGCTCCCTGCATCCGGCTTGAGGTCCCACATGTCGATCGTCGCGGGCCCACCGTTCAGCCAGACCATGATGATTGACGAGGCAGCCGGGAAATGACGCGGCGATACAGATTCCGCTCGAAGGATGTCGGCTAGTCCGCAACCGAGCAGACCGCAAGAACCTACTTGCAGGAAGGCTCGACGTGAAGCAGCACGGCCGTGCATCAAGCGCTGGGGCGACATAAGGCAACTCCCTTTGAGTTCGTGAACCCGAAAAGAACCCCCACGGTCAGTGGATTGTGATGAACTCTTGAGTATTCAGCAGACTCCATAGGATGCCTTCCCATGAATCGCATTTTTCCGAACGAGCAGACGCTCGTCGCACCGCCGCGCGCTCGTCGCCCGTTGGCCAGCGCGACAGCGTGCTTAGAAACAACTCGTCGACTGTTTGATCATGAGTGAGATCATCGGTACGCAATTTGGCAAGTCTGCCGCGCGAGATATCGGCGATCAATAGCGGATCGCTCATCAAAGCCAAGGTCTGTCGGATGCCAGGTCGGCCTCTTGGACTGCAGTCGCACGTTTCTTCGCGATCTGGTTGACCAAACAGCTTGAGGACACCATCCCATCGATCCTTGGGTAGTCGATCGGGACCAATCTCAACCGCGTGCAAGCCGCGAATCAGCGTGTTACCTAAATCTGGTTCAATCCCTGTGGCCGCATGCCACATATCAACGAACGTCTCGGCGGTGGGTAGTCGCACGAACGCACGAGAAAAGTATCGATCATCGCCACGATTACTTTCGTTTGGTATGGATGAAAGCTGCCAGGTTGTCGAGTTTAGTATCAATAATTCTAGCTTCAGAACATCGTAGCCGCTCGCGACAAAACGTTTCGACAAATCATCCAACAACTCTCGATAGGCGATATTTTCGTTGTTGCTGCCAAGCCCGTCCAATGGTTCGACAATGCCGCGTCCGAAATAATGGGCCCAAACGCGATTGACAACATTTCTTGCAAAAAATGGATTTCCCTCGTCGATCATCCAATCCGCTAGCGCTACCCTGAAATCCAGCGTGTCGACATCGAACTCGGGCCCTCCTAATGCTTTTGGAGCCGGCCGATCGTCATTCTCTGAAAGAGGCGCCAAATACACTTCGGTAATTCGCGGAAGCGGCGGACCGACTTGCTCGCCATTGGCGAACTGCCGTCGCCGTTCAGACAATCGACGGGAAAATTCGCGCCGCAACTCAGGCGACATATCGTGCCGCACTTGCTCAAATATCCGTACGTATCCGTGATAATCTGCTTGTGTCCATTGGTCGAATGGATGATCGTGACAACGGGCACAGTTGATGCGCACTCCCAGGAAGACCGACGCCACGCGTTCGGCCAATTCGCGAACCGGGTACTGGTCTTCAACGTTGGTTCGCTTCCAGAACAGGTCCAACGTCGCACGATCTGCATAGGTGAAATCTCGGCGCTGGCGAACTGCCCTCACCATCGCGGTTTCCTCGTTTATCCACTCGCCGATAGACATCACGCTTCGACTTTGCGCCGTAATGATCGAGCGCACAAGCCGATCGTAGGGCTCGTTCCTGGCGAATCGTCCGCGCAGCCACTGATGCCACAACTGTCCAACCTGGTAAGCCACCTCTTCGTCCACGGCAAGCGATTCAATGCTGTTTCCGGTCCATTCACAGAATCGACTTGCCCACACGGCTGAATGCAGGTCGTGATTAAGCAACTCATCAATCTTCCGCGTTCGCTTGTCGCGGCGCTGCTCGGCGACGAAGGATCGGATTTCTTCCGGTTTCGGCAGTTGTCCAATGACCGTCAGCGACAGGCGTCGGAGAAACTCCGTGTCGGACGACAACGCAGACGGCTCGATTCCGAGCTCACCTAGTGTCCCCAACACGTATTGATCGATCAGATTCGATTCGCACGCTGTCACGCCAGTAGAAAGAGGAGCTATCGCCGGCGTTGTGTCGGCAATTGGCAGCGAATGCACGAGGCAGGCAATAGCTAGCAATGCGTCAATCATCATGTGGGCGTGAATGTAACACGGCCGCCGTTACTAGCTGCGGGCGAAGGGCTATCGGAATCTGGCTTGATCAGAAACTCCAACTCTTTTTCTTCGCCCTCTCTAAGAATTAGTTCTTGAGTAGTGACTTCATAGCCATCTTTCTTAACAGTGACAAGGATGGGTTCATCGGGCAGTAATTGCGACGACCGATGCCGTCCGTCCCCCTGTGACTCAAAACTGACGTGGCTTCCAGTCGTGTACATCGTCAGCTGCTCCGTTTCGTTCTCGTCTCGCGCGTAAGTGACAATCGGCGTCACGTCCGAAACGATGTTTCCCTCCTGGTCGACGGCTCTTACCAATAGGATGGGAGCGGTATACCGGACGACCTCGAAGCCATAGATGTCGTCTTCTACCGTACCGAGCGACACGTTTCGGCCGCGTTGCAACGGTTCGTCCCGGGACATGCGCCACTTGAGAGAACTGTGTTCGTTGGTGCTCAGATCCAGCCTGCAATCTCGTAAGCCATGGGGAATCTTCAGTTCAAATTTGCCGTCGTTGCCAGGAGATGAACTGCGGGCAAAGTAACGCAAGTCGCCGATTCTTCCGAAAACGAATACCTCGTGTCCGGAACGCGGCTGGTCCTTGCTATCGAGAAACGTGCCCCGCAACAAGACATGGGGCACAGCCCGAATTGTAATCTGCTGCGGCTGTTTGTCGACAACTCTCTGCGTTTGGCGGAGAAACACGTCTTTCAACGGAGGCGGATCGTAGTCGCCCTCACGGGCGTTGGGCTCGATTTCCAAGTGGTAGTCTCCGTCGGGTAGCGACCTGAGTTGGAAGGCGCCCTCGTCGTCGGACAGGGCTTGACTGCCAATTTGGTTGGCCACGGCGCTGGAGTTTAAGAACTCGTCAACATCCTCACCGTCACCGCGGCGCCGAGCTTCGATCTGTACGTTAGGAACGGGGTCGCCATTCACGTCGAGTACCTGGCCGGTGATCGTCGCTCCCTCGGTCATTCTAATCTCTCCCCAATCGCCGCGTCGGTCGGCGATACGATGCGCTTGAGGCGAGTATTCCGAGGGCTTGATCCACAATACTCCGTCACCAGGCGTAGGCGGAACTATTCGGAAGCGGCCTTGCGGATCTGTGGTTGTACGGCTGAAAGATCCTGCCGGAAATCCCGTGGCCTCATCCGATGCGGCATACATAGAAATCTTCACATTGGCGAGCGGCTGTCCTTCGGGGGATACGATCTTGCCTTCGATAGCTTTGCCCGGCCACAGTTTGATTTGTGTGTAGAATGGCAATTCTCCTAACTTTAGATTCTTCCGAATCATGGCGTGTGAATAACCTGATCGGCTTTTGCTTGCGTAGTTTGGATGGTGCGCTTCGACCTCGATGTACAGGCTGCTCTCCGATGTTTGCTCGGGTGGAAGCGTAAAGCTATAAAGACCAATTGCGTTCGACTTGTGTTCAGTTACATCTAACGTAGTCCACCCGCCCGTCGTCGGATCACGGCTCAATTTGTGGTGGACTTTGACCGTGGCTCCAGCAATCGGACCTGCCGTTGAAGCGTCGGTCACGAACCCATGGTACGTAATGCTTCCGTCTTCATGCTCGCGACTGCATGCTTTGAGCAACTCTGCGATTGTTGGTTTGGCGACGTCGGCGAATTGCGTCAATAAGTCTTCCGGAGCCTCCAACTGTGCCGCGTTCTGCGCGGCTGAATCTGGCTGCTCTCCGCCGACGTCTTGTTCCTCGCTGACAGACTTGTCGTCGGATGCGGCCCGCGCTTCAAAGCGAATGACCGAACTTCCTAGGCCGATAAAGATTGCGAGTGCGGCAATTGCGATGTTCGTTTGTTGTGAGCAGGACGTTCTTATCGTACGCTCGCTGTTTAGCAGAAATTCGACGCGTTGTCTCAGTTGCGAATGTTTGTCGCTGATCCCCAAAGTCAAAAAATGGGAGTGAAAGTGGCGGCATCGAGCGAGTTCGACCAGAAACTCCGCGTAATCGAGCGGCGTTTCGCCGTGTCGGGCAGTCTCTGTGTCGGCGAGCCGATCCATGGACACCAGCAAGCTGCGACGTACGACCCAGTAGAGGGGATTGTAATAGAGGAAGATCTGTAGGAAGACGGCCAATTGCCAGGTCCAGAAGTCCCGGCGCTGAATGTGTGACCATTCATGAGCCAAATAGTATCGCAACGTCGAAATTTCGCCGTTGGCAACAACCGACTGTGGAAGCATGATTACTGGAGACCAAACGCCCCAGGTCATCGGCGTCGTAACATGAGAGCTCAAGCGTATATCAACGTGATTCGTCGCGCCGTTGGAAAGACGTGACAACTGATTCTGGATCTCCGGTGCAGCAGCACAGCTGTTCCGGTAAACCTCGTATAACCGCGTTCGCGCAACCCCCCAGCGAAACAAACAGAGTATTGCGCCAGCCAGATAGAGGATGGTGACGGGAAAAGTTAAGCCTGGCAGTAAAGCTGCTAAAAGAAGAGCATCTTTTTGTGGAGATCGGCTTGCCCCCGTTCCCGCGTTCTCGGCGTGATTCGCGGCGACAACACTGGAATCAACGCGTTGGTGCTCGGGCACGACCGTATCATCAGCTGTCGACAGTAGCGGGGGCGACGGCGCGGCTACTTCGCTCTCTGCTACCGTTGCGACCGGTATTACGAGTTTCCAACTGTGCGGAAATGCCGTCACAACCAACGACATAAACGTAACGGTCAGCGTCCACTGAAGAATTCGCAGTCGTTCCACCGGTTGTCGGAATGCAGCGGCAACCAAGTAGCCTACGGAGAGCAACACCGAGGAGACGACGGCACTTTGGACGATCCATGAAAACACGAAAGGCGACATTGGCGTGACAAAGGACATAACAGAGATTCTCCTGTTTGCGAACTTTGTCTAACGAAAATCTTCCAATGCTTGAGTTCCATCATTTTCGGCGCCTATTCTTCCGTGCTTCTTTAATCAGTTCCTCGAGCTGATCGAGCGTTTCCGGCTTGATTTTCTCGGCAGAAAACATGTTCAGCACAAGTTCGCTGACCGATCCGTCGAAGAACTGCCGGAGGAAGCGGGACACTGCTTGTTCGCGGGTGTAGACCGGACGGTAGATGAGCGTCCGGCCGTCTCGACGATGCTGGACCATGCCCTTTCGATCCATAATCCGCAGTTGAGTTTGTACGGTGTTGAAGTGAACGCTGCTGTCGGGCGCCATTCGATCCAATACCGCT
>CALBSZ010000359.1 GCA_937967665.1 uncultured Planctomycetaceae bacterium | reverse complement strand
TGGTCGTCCAGCATTAACGGCAGCATTGGCAATGGTCCCAGCTTCAACAGCGACACCCTGTCCATTGGAAACCATGTTATTACGGCGACCGCGAGTGACTCCGGCGATCTGGTTGGCGAAGCGCAAATCACGATCACGATCACAGATGACAACACGACAGCTCCGGACGTGTTCATTGACTCACCGCTGAACGACTCGTTCTTCACCGTGGGGCAATCAATTGCCTTCTCAGGGGGCGCGATTGACCAGGAAGACGGCGACATTTCCAGTACAATGATCTGGTCGTCCAGCATTAACGGCAGCATTGGCAATGGTCCCAGCTTCAACAGCGACAGTCTGTCGGTCGGAAACCATGTTATTACGGCGACCGCGAGTGACTCCGGCGACCTGGTTGGCGAAGCCCAGATCACGATCACGGTTGAGGAGCCCGTTAACACACCACCTGAGATTGCTCTATCTCTGCCAGAGAACGAATCAGTCCATACGTCTGGCGCCGACGTGGAATTTGCGGCCTCTGCGGGGGACGCGGAGGACGGAGATCTGACGGCGGAGATTTCCTGGAATTCGAGTGTTGACGGCGCGATCGGCAACGGCGGTTCGTTCAATCTCTCTTCGCTGTCGGTGGGCGTCCATCAGATCACGGCAAGTGTCGCGGATACGGACGGTGCCGAGGCCGCTGCTGAGGTGACGATTGTCATCAACGGTGCTCCCGTAATCGCCGCCGACCAGGTATTCGATGTAGACGAAGGGTTGAATAATGTGACGCTCGGGTCCGTCGCGGCCACCGACCCGAACGAAGGAACCACGTTCCAGAACTGGACCATCGTGGGAGGCTCGAGCGTGTTCTCAATCGACGCTTCCACAGGCGTCCTCTCGCTGACGGGTGGTCCTCTGGATTTCGAATCGCAAGCGTCTTACTCATTTGAGCTGACGGTGGAGGATAACTACGGGTTGTCTTCGTTGCAGCAAGAAGTGACGGTGAGTGTCAATGATGTCAACGAGCCGCCTGTCGTGGACGCAGGTCAGTCGGCATCGGCACCCGAGGACACCCCCGTGGGAACAACGCTGCTCACCTTGACCGGTTCCGATCCTGAGAACGACACGTTGCAAGGTTGGGCCATCGCGAGTGGTAACACGGCGGGTGTTTTCTCACTGGATGCCGCTACCGGCGACTTGAAAGTGGCCTCGCCACTCGACTTTGAAACGGTGTCGTCTTACACACTGAGCGTCACCGTCGGCGACGGCCAGTCGACCTCCGCCTCGGAACCGGTCGCGGTCACGATCACGAACGTCAACGAGGCTCCTGTGGTAGTCACCGGCCAGCTGTTTACGGTTTCCGAATCGGCCGCCAGTAGTGATTCCGTCGGTACTGCGCTGGCTCAAGACCCGGATGCTGGAGACACCCAGCAGAATTGGACGATTACTGCGGGCAACACGGGCAGCGCTTTCGCCATGGATCCAGCGACCGGTGCCATCTCCGTCAGCGACGATTCCCAGGTGAGCGTGGCGAATTCCCCGTTTACGTTGACGGTAACCGTGGATGATGCCGCGGGATTGACCTCCGCCACCGAAACGGTACGTGTTGTGGTAACGTCGGACAATAGTCCCGTGTTTGTCGATGGTCAGGGAAATGTGAACGTTATTGGCAACGGGGACGGCAACCGAATTATCGTCTCGCCCGGCAGCGGTGGCCGCGTCAACGTGACGCTCGACAACCAGGCTTACAACGGCTTTTCCACCAGCACCGGGCATCTCATCATCGTCGGCGGTGATGGCGATAATGAAATTGTCATCGCCGGTGGTTTTGCAAACCCGATGACCAGCGACATCACGGTCGACGACGGCCGCAACTATGTCGCCGGCGGCGTCGGGGACGATCACGTGAACGCCGGTGGTGGCCGTAACACCATCCTTACTGGAAACGGCGATGACACAGTGACGATCACCGGGGACGCCAAAAACATCGTGGATGGCGGTGCCGGCGACGACACAATCACGACGGGTGGTGGAGGCGATGAGATTGTTGCGGGTGACGGAGACGACATCGTCTTTGCCGGCGCCGGCGATGACCTGGTTGCAGGCGGGCTCGGCGACGATATCCTGTTTGGTCAGGATGGGGATGACACGCTGAGCGGCGGCGGCGGCGACGACATTCTCGTCGGCGGTGCTGGAAACGACGAGCTGTTTGGGCGCATTGGCAACGATATTATCATTGGCAGCGACGGTTCCGACGGTGCCTTGGGAAATGACGGCGACGACCTGTTGATATGCGGGCGTACGGTCAACGATAACGACCCAGTCCAACTGCGGCTGGCGCTCGTTGCCTGGCAGGGGAACCCGCTTTCGATTCCCACGCAGGTGAGCTCGATCATTGATGACGGCAGTCGAGATGCCCTTGTGGGCAGCACCGGAGACGACTTCCGCATCGGCCAAAGCGTTGTTGATTTCTTTGACCGTATTACCGGCAACGACAATACGCTTTACATCTAGGTTCTGTTTTAAAACGGGAGAAGGGTGGCTGTGGTGGAGCGAAGCGACCCCACAGAACCTTGGATTCCGGGGGCTCGTTTCACTCGACCCCGGCCACCCTTTACAACAACGCGAGATTAAAAACAAAGCCTTGTGGCATGAAATGTGATGAAGGCTACCTCTGCGAAGTCTGCGGGCGTGAGGTCGACAAGATCACGGACAGCGACTTGTACCTGCGTTACGTGATCGGAATGGTCGATCCGGAATCGCTGCACACGACTCCGGAACGCCACCTCCGCTGCAATCCCGCGTTGGCTCAATTCATTGTCGACGATTCTTTCGCACCCCTGTTTGCCGTCGGCGACTTTGACAAGCGAAGTCTGGATGCCGAGTACGTTCGACAGCGCGAAGAACTGGTCACTCGCGGCTATCAGCGACTCAAGCAGGTTGTCCAAGCGGGAACGCCGATCACCGAATACCCCCTGCCGGAGTTCCTGCGTGGCTGACGCCTGGCGAAGGGCTCGTTCCCATCCAAGCGAGTTCGGGGACTTGGGGAATTGAAATTCGCGGCACCAATGCCGTAATCCGAAACAATTTCGAATGTCATAATACGAAGATCTGAATTCGTAAATTTTACAAAAAGCGGGGGCTATCTTGCCCAGTCTGCCTTGCGACGGGCCGACCCGCGTTGTTAAACTCCCGAAGTTA
This sequence comes from uncultured Planctomycetaceae bacterium, assembly GCA_937967665.1. Taxonomy (GTDB): domain Bacteria; phylum Planctomycetota; class Planctomycetia; order Pirellulales; family Pirellulaceae; genus CALBSZ01. The sequence continues at coordinate 34,115 of CALBSZ010000359.1, read as the reverse complement.
TCCATCAGGGAAGATGGGAGGCGTACTCGCAGAGCGAATCGCCGCGACGATTTGCCGGGCACGGCGTCGTTCCCGTTTTTGGCGACAAGGAGGTCGCGCGTGTTTTCTCGTTGGCCCATCAAGCAAAAACTCTGGCTCAGCGGCCTCGTGCTGTTTCTGATCTTTGCCGTGCTGGCGGCGGTCGGCCTGCAAGGCGGTTATGCCTATCGGCAGTTGGCCAAGAGTATCAGTTACGACCGCGCCATTGAACTGAAACTGGCGGCCGACATATCGCTGGAAGTAGGTGACTTGCGTGCGACGTTCAGCAGCGCGCGGCGACGCATGAATGCCTTCGACGAAAGCGCCGACGAACCGATCTTCCTGCGCGAACAGTTTCGCAACGACCTGTCGTCGGTCGAGGAGGCTTTGCGGCAGTACCAGCATCAGCTGATGCTGCACACGCCGCCCCGCGAGAGTGCCGGAGAACGCCCTGAATTTGAAACGGTGCGGAAGATCGAGCAGCAATTGTCGGTGCTCAGCAACATCGCTTCCGAGGAAGCTTGGGTGTTCAACGACTTGCCGATCGATACCATTGACGCACAGCTGGAAACACTGCAGCGACTGGCGGGGCAGTTGCCCATCCACTTGCAGCGCCGCATGCAGGAGTTCGCGGGCGAAGTGCGAGGCAGGTACCGGGTTTGGATCGGTTCGGCCTGGACCGCGACTATCGTGTCGCTGGTGGTCTTTGTCGGACTCGGCCTGCTCATCAACAAGTGGTTCTTCCAACCCCTGAAGTCCCTGGTGGAAGGTTCGCGCCGCGTGGCGGCGGGGAACTTCGACTATCGAATCAGCATCGGCACGCACGACGAAGTCGCCGAACTGGCGGACGCCATGAACCAGATGACGCACTCGTTCCAGGAAATCAAGAACAACCTGGATAACGCCGTGCAGCAGCGGACGAAGGAAGTCGTGCAGAGCGAACGGCTGGCCAGCGTCGGGTTCCTGGCAGCCGGGGTGGCGCACGAGATTAACAATCCGCTGGCCTCCATTGCCATGCGCGCCGAATCGCTGGAATCACGACTGCAGCACATCCTGGCGGCGGACGAAGCCAAGGACGACGGCCACCACGATCCCGAGGTTGCCGTACTGCGGAAGTACTTGAAGGTCATCCAGGACGAAGCTTTTCGCTGCAAGGGGATCACGGAAAAGCTGCTCGACTTCTCCCGCATGGGCGATGTGGAGAAACAGGAAGTGGATCTCAAGGAAGTCATTGAAGACGTTATTGAAATGGTGCAGCACCTGGGCAAGTATCGCCAGAAAACCATCCACTTCGCGGCCAGCCGCCGCGTCGTCGCCTCGGTCAATCCTCAGGAAATGAAGCAGGTGGTGCTGAATCTGATCACCAACGCGCTGGACAACATGGACCCCGGGGGCACGGTCGCGCTCGAATTGCAGCAAACACGCGGCTGCGCCGAGATTATTGTCGCCGACGACGGCTGCGGCATGACCGCGGAAGTACTGGAACATCTTTTCGAACCGTTCTTTACGCGCCGCCGCGATGGCTCGGGCACCGGACTCGGGCTGTCCATTACGTTTCGCATCATCCAGGACCACGGCGGTCAGATCCGCGCTACCAGCGAGGGACCAGGTCGTGGCTCCGTATTCACCGTCTCCTTACCGATGGGCAAGGCCATAAAGCATGAACGCCACCAACAACTCCAAGTCGCCTAAGTCACTCAAGATTCTCTTCGCCGACGATGAGGAGGCGTTGCAGGATTTGATGCGTGAAGAGCTGCCTCGCATGGGACATGAAGTCACGGTTTGCCCGGATGGATTGACCGCCGTGGCGGCGCTGGACAAAAACAAGTACGACTGCATTCTCGTCGATCTCGACATGCCCGGCCTCACGGGAATCGAAGTGATCCAGCGCTGCAAGCAGCAATCCCCGGATACCGATTCCGTGGTCTTGACCGGCAAAGGAACCATGGCGAGCGCCGTGGCAGCGTTGCGCGAAGGGACGGTCGACTATCTCACCAAACCCTGCAAGCTGATCGAACTGGACGCCTTGCTGAAGCGGATCGCCAAGAAACGGGAACTGGAAAACAAGTACCGGTCGGTCATCCGCCGGCTGGAACGCGTGGAAGGCAAGAGCGAACTCATCGGCGGCAGCGCGGCCATGGATCGCGTCCGTTCGCTGATCAGCAAAGTGGCGCCCACCAATTCCAGCGTCTTGATCCTCGGCGAAACGGGAACCGGAAAGGAATTGGTCGCTCGGGCGTTACACAACAAGAGCCATCGGCACGATCAGCCGTTCGTCGCCGTGAATTGCGGTGCGCTGCCAGAGAACTTGATCGAAAGTGAACTGTTCGGGCATCGCAAAGGGGCCTTCACCGGCGCCGACGATCATCGTATCGGCCTGTTCGAGATGGCGCATCAGGGGACGATTTTTCTGGATGAAATCGGGGAACTGCCGAAAGCCCTGCAGTCCAAGTTGCTACGCGTCCTGGAAAGCGGTGAAATCCGGCGAGTGGGCGATAACGAGTCGTTCAAGGTGGACGTCCGCCTGGTCTGCGCTACCCACCAGGATGTGAAACACATGGTCGCAGACGGCGACTTTCGCGAAGACTTAATGTACCGCATCAACACGTTCGAGATTAACGTGCCGGCGCTGCGCGATCGGGCCAGCGATCTTGAAGAGTTGGCGACGCACCTGTTTCATCGTTTTCGCCAGGACGCGCCCCAGCACCGGGAACTCTTTTCGCCGGCCGCCGTGGAACTGCTCCAAGCACACGACTGGCCCGGCAATGTCCGCGAGCTGGCGAACGTGATTGAACGAGCCGCGATTCTGTGTGACGAACCACCGATTCAGCCGGAACACCTGCCGACGCAGTTTGGCGCGACCGGCGCCCGTCGCAGCTTTGGTCCCGTCACGTTGCGCGAACTGGAAATGCAGGCGATTCACGAATCGCTGGATCGCCACAACGGCAACAAGCCGGCCGCCGCCGAGGAACTCGGCGTCAGTCTGAAAACACTCTACAACAAGCTGAATCAGGCCGGGCAGCTCAAGGAAGCCGCCTGACCGAACGCGCCGTTGGGTGTGACTGCAGGTGCGTCACGTGATATCGCGCAGGTCCCTCCCCGCTCGTTCCTCGCGACCCTCCCGAGGGGACGGTGGCCTGGTGGTTTGCTCGTTCCTCGCTATTCTCCCGAGGGGAGGGTGACGTCGCACTTCTTGCTGCGTGTGGGTCTGCGATGCCGCGGCGATCGTCGGATGGCGGTCAGTCGTCCGCGCTGGGTTCGCGTTCTTGCAGGCGTGCCACCCACACATTTCCGAACGCCCGCTTGGAGATGAGCTGAATGTTCCCGGTGCGGAGACGCTGCGCGATCTGCTCCACTCTGCGTTCATCCGAAGTTCGAACGACGAGCCAGCCGCCGCTGGCGTCCGCCGGTAAGCGGGAATCCTTGTCGACCGGGTAGATGTCCTCTTCCGGCGCGGCCACACGATAAATGCCGGATACGGGGAACGCGCCGTAATACCGCCAGTCGTCGCGCGATTGTTTGGCAGTGTCTTGCGATTCGATCAGTCCTGCTTCGATAAACACCGGACCGGGCTGGTCGGCATAGCGCTCGTTAACGTAAGCCACGGCGCCGCGCCAATCCTCCTGACGGTCGGGAATCAGTCGTTCCGCATGGGCTACTTGATAAAGGTAGCCGCTGGACCACAGCAGCGAGGCCAGTGTCAGCAGCGCGACGGTCACGAGTTCGCGAGGCTGGCGGCAGCAACTAAATATGAGTCCGGCGAGCAGCGGGGGTATCGATGCGGTGACGATGACGTAGCGTAAGAAGAAGACGCGGGCCACATCCGTGTACGTCAGGATCCAGGCCAGGGCAAGTGGCACGAGCAGTGTGCTGACCAGCAGGCGAGTGAACAGCCAGTTGGGGCGCGCGACGAACGAGTCGGCGCCACGCGTTCGACGCATTCCGACAATCGTGGCAACGCCGGCCAGCGGCACAAGCACATAAGTACCCAGCGGCAGGATGGTCACGATCTTTGTCAGGTCCGGTAATTTCAGCTCCGGCACAAATGCCGACCAGTTGTCGCGGCGACCTCCGATTTCCCAGAGTTGCGGCAGCGCCGGCAACAGCGTCAAGGCGAGCCAGCCGAAATCGACGAGTCTGGCCTTCAACGCAGTCGGCCGATCCCGCTTAATGAGAAAGGCGAGTTCGCCGGCAAACAGAAGCCCGGCCGTGTAATGGGTATAGAACAACAGCGCGCCGATCGCCACAAAGCCGATCCGCCGCCAGGTCGTCGGATTCTTGCACAGGCTGTAGAGGATGCCGAGATGAACCACGCCCAGCAGCATGACGGCCGCGTAAGGCCTGGCTTCTCCCGAATAGAACAGGCCATTGCGATCGAACGCGACCAGCAGCGCGGCAAACCATGCGGCCATTCCCGAGGTGGTCGTGCATTGCACGAAGGTGAAGACGGCGGCCACCGCCAGGACGCCGCAAATCAATGCGGGCAAACGCAAGACCCATTCTGCTTCGCCGAGCACCGTCACAAACAGCCAGGTGACGTAATAGTATAGGGAACTTTGGTTCCCCTGAGCGGCCCGCTGGGCGATTTCGCCGACGCCGTCCGCCACGACCCACGACGTATGCAATTCGTCAAGCCACAACGGTTCGTTGATCTGCAACAGCCGCAGCGCCACGGCAAGGAACAGAATGGGCAGGAGGGTCTTGGGAACGGCCATGCATCATTCCCGTTCGAAACGCGTTGTGCCGGAAGGCGTGACGTACCGAATGGCCACCGTCAAGCCGCGGCGCGCTGCGGCAAGGCACTCTCGGCCGCGCCGACCGGGGATTCCACGTCCGCGAAATTCTCGGCGATTCCCACCGATTGAATTCCCGCTTCGGTCAACCGTGCCGCCGTTTCGGCGATTTGCTGATCCGACGTGTGCCGGACATCGCGGACCACAATGGCCGCGTCGATCGGCAAGCGCTCCACGAGTTCCGCGTTGAGGCTGCCGAGGTCCAGGATCACGAGCTGAAATTCTTTGGCGATCCTGGCGAGCAGCGTCGCGATGCCGTCCTGGTTCCAGACCTCTGAATCCAGATTTTCGTTGAGCAGCGGGAAGAGCGTGATCTGATCTTCCACGGACCACACCGCGCCTTCCGACAAAGGTAGTTCTCCGTCGGCCACATCGGTCCAGTTACACGGCGCATCGACACTCAGCGCATCCGCCAACGCCGGATTGGCGAAGTGGGCGTCTACCAACGCCACGTTGATTCCAGCCGCCGCGGCGCAGCGTGCCAGCGTCATGACCAGCGTCGACGTGCCTTCTCCGCGCTGCGAGCTGACGATACCCAGTATGTTCAGTCCATCGCGAGTGGCGGTGGCCAGGCGATGCCCGGCGATTTCGAAATATTCTCGCTGTGCTTCGCCGAGTCGGTCGGAAGCGAGGGGCCAGACGAACCGGTCCACTTCCCACTCCGAGCGAAACGCCGATTTGAACTTGACCGTCTGCTGGGAATCCGATTCGGTCGTCGCTTCGACTTCCTCGTCGTCGGCAGATGCAACCGCTTCCGCCAACACGGGACGATCTTCCTGTTTGCTGGCTTCTCCTGCAACCGTTTCCTCGGCCGTCGACGGATCGTCGCTATCGCCAACCGCCTCGTTGCTATCGAGTGCCTTCGTCTCGGCAGGTTTTTCAGGCAGGTCGACGGCTTCGGACGTCGGCGAGGCTGCCGTGACTTGCAGGTCCGCGGCATGATCGATGACCGACATCAGGGAATCTTCGCAGACCGGCCCCACGAACTGCTCGTCCAGCGCCGCAGCGTATTGACCGATACCGGCTTCGGCGAATTCCAGGATGACGGACGGCATGGAAGCGGCGATTTCGAGCGGGATCGCATCCGTCGAGATTTCCGGTTTCGCGACGTCTTCTTCCACCGACTCTGCGGGAGACGGTGATGAAGTTTCCATCTGGGGCGCTGCTGCCGCGTCATGTTGAATGCTCAAGGCAGGCATGGTGATCTTTTGCAGCGGCATGGTTTGCAGCGTCGCGGCAGGCGCCGGCAGCTGCACCAGCTCGACCGCCGAGGGCTGCGTGATTCGCGGACGAGCCGGCTGTGCGGTGGCGGAATCACTGGGCGGCACTGGGCTGGCCTGCGCCGGCACCGAGGCGGGAACGACTTGATCGGTGCGATACCAGCGTCGCGTAGCGAACCAGGGCTGTTTCGGCGCCTCGGGCTGCAAAGCTGCAGCCGGTTCGGGAGCCGGATCGGCGTAGGCGTTGATGAAAACCTGCTTGGTATCAGTCATCATGGAAACCCGTTGGTTGGTGTCTCACAGTCATGCGAAAGGAACGACGACCCTGCCGCTCCGTTAACGGACGCCCTGCAATCGAGCCGTGCTGGGGTAATTCGGTGCGGCGGGCGCGTTCGCGTCGAAAGGCACAGTCTGGTAGCTCGACGGCTGCTGCTGGTTCAGCGGCTGCGGAGCATAGTAGGATTGTGATTGATTGGGAATAACATTTTGACTCGTGCGGGCCGCCGGCGCCGGATAGGTCGACGAATCGGTAGTCGGATACTTCGGCCCATAGTACTGCGGCTGGGTTGGCATTGCTGGCGACGTCTGGCGATCCGCGACGGCCGGACTTTCAAACGGCGTCTGCGGGTACTGCGGCGATGTCTGCGGGACTGGGGAAGTCGTGGACGGGTACCGCGGCTGGCTGGCGCCGAACTGCCCGGACGGTGTCACAACGGGCTGTTCCGCGTAAGGTTGTTCCGCGTACGAACGGTCAGTCGTGTTCATTTCCGTTTTGGGACGGGGCTGCCACTGCGAATTCTGAGGCGACTGAAGTTCCGCGCCCTGCAGGTTTGGAGCCCGTTCGGGACTGTTCCACTGGCTGGGGCTGCGCGGCGGATTGGCATTGGCCCCTTGTCGCTGCGTCCCGGCGTCTTGCTGCCACGGCAGATGTCCATCCCGGGATTGCCAGATGCTATTTTCCGAGGCGACCTCGGGAGTTTTCTCGGCCGGCGATCGCGTCGGCTGCGGTTCCAGGGCAGCTGCCGTTTCCGAATCGACGTTCACAGCAGACGATTCGGCGATGGCGGTTTCGTTCTTCGGACCCGTCAACGCGGGGGCACTGACGTCCAGGTCACTGTCGTCCGGGTCACTGTCGTCGTCCGATCCGGTTTCCTCGACCAGTTCAGGAGAATCAGCATTCTCCAGGTCATCCAGCAAGGTCGGCTTGTCCTGAGCCGCCTCCATATAGTAGCCGCCGGGGCTGCTTGCTTCTTCTTCGATTGCAATGTTCAATTCGTCGACGTCATTGTCCTGCCATTCGATGGGCGCGGGTGCTTCCGTTTCCTTGGATCCTCCCGCTAGCAGCAGGTAGATCCCGGTGAAAATTGCGATGAGCAGGATACCGATGGCCAGCTGCACCAGTGTTCGGGTGGGACTTTCCTCGGCTTCCCTCGCTTCTACTCGGCGTTTGCGGCGCGTTGATTCTTCCTCGGTTGACGTATCCGGCTCGGCCGCGTCATCAACGGCCCCGTGTGAAAACGAAGCGGCCGCCTTATCGAAGCGCGGAACGGTTGGGGGCGGGGCGGGCAACTGGTCGCTCACATCGGGAAGCCGCATCAAGACAGGGATGTCTGCCGTGGTTGGTTCTTTTTGATGGGGGGTACGAATTCCTGTGGAACGCCGTTTTTTTTCGTCCAACCCAGTGCTCATCGCAAATTCCTTTTTTGCCGGGCGCTATTGGCATTCGCCTGTAATCTCAGCGCACTCTAAACCACAAACGTGTGTATCGGGTTCCGATTGCAGCGTTCTTTAGTTTCAGATGGGATTTGCCAATTCGTGAAATTGGGTAAACTGTTGAGCAGCAAAACGGAAGGTCCTCAGGGTCGCCCAGCGCCGGATATCGATCAAGAAGTGGTCGATTCTCCCGAACTTTCCGTCAGCCGAAGTCTCTGCATAGCTAGCACTTGGCGCCGATGCGTCGAGTTCTCCACGTCAACCACAAGCCCCCAGGAACCCATGCTGATTCACCCCACCCCTGATGAACTCGACACGCTGCTCGGCGAACGCGTCCTTCTCCTGGACGGGGCGATGGGGACCATGGTGCAAGCACTCCATCTGGACGAAGCCGCCGTGCGTGGCGAGCGCTTTGCCGATCACCATAAGGATCTCGTTCGGCTCACCGACATCCTGTGCCTGACGCATCCCGACGCGATCACGGAAATCCATCGCAAGTACCTGGAAGCGGGCGCGGACATTGTGGAGACCAATACCTTCAATGCCAGCCCGGTGGGACTGGTGGAATTTGAGCTGCCGCCGGAAGTGGTGCGCGAAATCAACTTCGCAGCCGTCCGCTGTGCCCGCGCGGCGGTCGAGGAAATGAATGCGCGGACGCCGGATCGTCCGCGGTTTGTCGCCGGGTCGATCGGCCCGACGTCGCGGCAGATGGCCATTTCGACCGACGTGGAGGATGCCAGCCGCCGGAACGTCACCTTCGACGAAATGGTGGAATCGTACCAGACCCAAGTCGCCGCGCTGGCGGAAGCAGGCGCGGACATCCTGATGCCCGAGACGGTCATCGACACGCTCAACTTAAAGGCCTGCCTGTTCGCCATCGAGCGGTACTTTGAACAGTCTGGCCAGCGGTTGCCGGTAATGATCTCGGGGACGTTTGATCCCGGCGGGGCGACGTTTGTTTCGGGTCAAAGCGTCGAGGCGTTTTGGAACGCGATCGCACATTTCCCGATGGTCAGCGTCGGCATGAACTGCGCCCTCGGACCGGAAAAGATGCGGCCGCACATTGAGGAACTTTCGCAAATCGCTACGGCCAATATCAGCTGCCATCCCAATGCCGGCCTGCCGAACGAAATGGGACAATACGACCTTGGCCCCGAACAGATGGCGCGTCAGGTCGGCGAATTCGTGGAAAACGGCTGGCTCAATATCATTGGCGGCTGCTGCGGCACGGGCCCCGATCATATTCGCGCGATCGCAGCGCGCGTGCGGGAACTGCGTCCGCATCGAAAGTCGCAGCTTGCCCCCTACACGCGATTGAGTGGCACGCAGCCGTTGACCTTGCGGCCGGAAAGCAATTTCCTGATGATCGGCGAACGGACCAATGTCACCGGTTCGCGCAAATTCGCCCGCCTCATTCGCGACGACAAGTTCGAAGAGGCCGTGGAAGTCGCCCGTCAGCAGGTCGCCGGCGGCGCCGCCGTGATCGATATCAACATGGACGACGCGCTGCTGGACGGCGTGGCGGCGATGACGCGCTTCCTGCGTCTGATTGCCGGCGAAACCGACATTGCCGCGGTCCCCGTCATGATCGACAGCTCGAAGTGGGAGATCATCGAAGCCGGGCTCAAGTGCGTCCAAGGCAAAGCCATCGTCAACTCGATCAGCCTGAAAGACGGCGAAGAGGAATTCCTGCGCCGCGCCAAGTTGATTCGGCGTTATGGTGCCGCGACAGTCGTCATGGCTTTTGACGAACAGGGACAGGCCACCGAAGTCGATGACAAAGTGCGTATTTGCAAGCGCGCTTTCGAACTGCTCACCAGCAAGATCGGCTTCCCACCGGAAGACATCATCTTTGACCCCAACATCCTGACGGTCGCGACCGGTATCGAAGAACACGACAACTATGCGATCTATTTCATCGAAGCGACTCGCAGGATCAAGGAAATTTGTCCAGGGGCCAAGGTTTCAGGGGGCGTCAGCAATATTTCGTTTTCCTTTCGCGGGAACGACGTGGTCCGCGAGGCCATGCATGCGGCGTTCCTGTTCCACGCCATCCAAGCCGGCTTGGATATGGGGATCGTGAACGCCGGGCAGTTGGAAGTTTACGAGCAGATTCCCAAGGAACTGCTCGAACGCGTGGAAGATGTGCTCTTCAATCGCCGCCCCGATGCCACCGAGCGGCTGCTCGATTTCGCCGAAACGGTCAAGGGCTCCGGTAAAAAAGGGATGTCCGAAGATCTCAGCTGGCGTCAAGGATCGGTGGAAGACCGGATCCGCCACGCGCTGGTCAAGGGAATCGACAAGTTCATTGTCGAAGATGTGGAAGAAGCGCGGCAGCACTATGACCGCTGCCTCAAAATCATCGAAGGCCCGATGATGGCGGGGATGAGTGTCGTGGGGGACCTGTTCGGCGCGGGCAAGATGTTCCTGCCCCAGGTTGTCAAATCAGCGAGAGTCATGAAAAAGGCCGTCGCCTATCTGCTTCCCTATATGGAAGCCGAAAAAGTGGCCAGCGGCCTGGAGACCCAGTCCAAGCGCGGCAAAGTGCTGCTGGCGACCGTGAAAGGAGATGTCCACGATATCGGCAAGAATATCGTCGGTGTGGTGCTGGCCTGTAACAACTATGAAATCATCGATCTGGGCGTCATGGTCCCCTGCGAGAAAATCCTGGAAACGGCGCGCGTGGAGAACGTCGACGTCATCGGTTTGTCAGGCTTGATTACACCCAGCCTGGATGAAATGGTTCATGTGGCCAAAGAGATGAAGCGGTTGGACTTCAAGCTGCCCCTGTTGATCGGCGGCGCCACGACCAGTGCCAAACACACGGCCGTCAAGATCGCGCCGCAGTACAACGATGCCACATTACATGTCCTCGATGCCTCGCGCAGCGTCAACGTGGTGGACCGCGTGCTCAGCGACGATCTCCGCGCCGGACTGGTTGCGGAAAACGTGGCGTTGCAGAAACAGCTGGCAGATTCGTACAACCAGCGGCAAGTCAAACTGGTCCCGTACGCGCAAGCCGTGGCGCACCCATTTGCGACTCCCTGGTCGAGCGTGACCATCGACACGCCGGCCTTCCTGGGGAAACGCGAACTGTGCAATTTTCCGCTCGGCGAGATCCGCGAGTTCATCGACTGGTCCCCCTTCTTCATGGCCTGGGAACTCAAGGGGAAGTACCCTGCGATCCTTGCCGACCCCAAGGTCGGCCCGGTCGCCCGGGAACTGTTCGACAACGCCACCCAGTTGCTCGATAACATCATCGACAACAAGCTGCTCACCGCAAACGCCGTCTACGGATTCTGGCCCGCTGCCGCCGATGGCGACGATATCGTGTTGTTCACCGACGAGAATCGTGATCAAGAATTGACTCGCTTCCATACCCTGCGGCAGCAATGGGAACGCAAGGGTCAAAAGGACTTCCGCGCGCTGGCCGACTACATCGCTCCGCTGGACAGCGGACGTCACGACTACCTGGGCGCATTCGCGTTGACAGCCGGTCTGGGCGCGGACGCGCTGGTAAAACAGTTCGACGCGGATCACAACGACTATGATTCGATCATGACGAAAGCCTTGGCCGACCGCCTGGCCGAAGCGTTCGCCGAACTGCTCCACCGCCGAGCGCGCCAGGATTGGGGTTACGGCGTGGATGAAAACCTCAGTAGCGACGACTTGATCTCCGAAAAGTACCGCGGCATTCGTCCTGCTCCCGGTTACCCGGCTCAGCCCGACCATACCGAAAAACGGATCCTGTTCGATCTGCTGGACGCGGAAAACATCGGCCTGTCCCTCACCGAATCCTATGCGATGCAACCCGCTGCCAGCGTCAGCGGCCTGTACTTCGCCCATCCCGAAGCGCGTTATTTCGCCGTCGACCGGATCACCAAGGACCAGGTTACCGCCTATGCCGGGCGAAAAGGCATGTCCGTGGAAGAGGTCGAACGCTGGCTCGCCCCGAACCTGGGTTACAATCATTGAGATGAATGTCCGAGACGAGTCACTGCTGATCATCGACTCGCTTACATCCGCGGGTATCGAATATGCATTGGCTGGCGGACTTGCCATGGCGGTTCACGGTTGTCCACGACTGACGATCGATGTGGACTTACTCGTTCGGCCCGAGCGGTTGAACGAGGCGAAGTCCGTACTTGCCATCATCGGCTTTGACTTGGCATCGACCCCAATTCAGTTTTGGGCAGGTACGGCGAACGAGATATTGATTGAACGTCTGATCAAGACGCAAGGCGCTCGCTTCTTGACACTGGACTTAATCGTCGTGACACCTATACTACAAGAGGCCTGGGAGAACCGACAACGCTTTCGTTTAGACCAGCGTGATCTGTGGGTTGTTTCGCGTGCGGGCCTGATTCAGATGAAGCGTCTTGCCAATCGGCCTCAGGATCAGGCAGACATCGCCGCGTTGGAAAGTTTGAAATTCGAATGAAGCCCGACTATAAGGCACTGAGCCGCGGCTATTCCGCTGACATGTCGTCGGCAGCGATCGCCGATCGACTGGACAAGGTCGGGCAATTGTACGACCTGTGGGTCCACCTGCAGCAGGCCCAACCGGTGGGCACGGACGAGACAAGCCAGAGACGCGAATCCACCACCGATGGCAAAACGCAAACCTGATACCGAGCTGAACTACCTGCCCACGCTGCCCAAAGACAAACAGGTCCCGATCGGCTGCATCGGTGCCGGGTTCATCATGGCCGATTGCCACCTGGTCGCCTATCGCAATGCCGGTCTGAATCCGGTCGCCATCGCCTCGCGTTCATCGGAAAAAGCCCGCGACGTTGCCCAACGCCACGGCTTGCAGGCCTTCGATACCTATCACGAACTGCTGGCCGACAAGAGCCTGGAAGTGATCGACGTCGCCGTCCCACCCGACGTGCAGTTGGACATCTTTCGCGAGATCGTCAAGCATAAGGATCACATCCGCGGCGTTCTGGCCCAAAAGCCCATGGGCAGCAACTACGCGGAAGCCAAAGAGATCGTACGCCTGTGCCAGCGTGCCGGGATCACGCTGGCCGTGAATCAGAACATGCGGTACGACCAATCGATCCGCGGCTGCAAAAACCTGCTCGACCGCAACCTACTCGGCGAGCCCGTGCTGGCTACAATAGAAATGCGTGCGATCCCGCATTGGATGCCCTGGCAGCAACGGCAGGGCTGGGTCACGCTGCGAATCATGTCGATCCATCATTTGGATTCGTTCCGCTACCTGTTCGGCGATCCGGTTCGGGTCTTCGCCAGCGTGCGACCGGATCCGCGAACGTCACAGAAGTTCAAGCACAATGACGGAATCTGTTTATATATACTGGAGTATGCCAACGGACTGCGGTGCGCCGCGTGGGACGACGTTTGGGCAGGGCCGGCGCTGGAAGGGGCGGAGAAAGACATTTACATCCGGTGGCGGGTCGAAGGGGAACAGGGAATGGCACGGGGCACGATTGGCTGGCCCGAGTATCCAGAGCCGACGCCCAGTACGCTGGATTACACTACCGTCAAGCATCCGGGAAAGTGGCAGCAGCCGCGCTGGCGAGAAGCGTGGTTCCCCGACGCCTTCGCCGGAACGATGGCCCAACTGTTATGTGCACTCGAAGAGGACCGCGAACCCGAAATCAGCGGCCGCGATAATCTGCAGACCATGGCGCTGGTCGATGCCTGTTATCTGTCCGCCAAGGAACATCGCGCGGTGGCCCTGACCGAAATCACACGTGGACGAACGACCGGGAAAAAGCAGTCATGAATTCCACCACTCCTAATCCAGAAAGCAAACGCAGCGAGCTGCGGCCTCCGCAGTTTCGATTAGGCACGCTGCTGCTGCTCATAACCCTGCTCTGCGCCATGTTCGCGGTCATGGGAATCGCCGGTCCGATCGCCACCTTCCTGTTGATCCTGCTGATCCTGTCAGTGATTGCCCATGTAGCGGGAAACGCCATCGGCACGCGGTTGCGTGAAGTCGGTACGATCAACGCCCGCCTGGACAGTGAAACGGAACGCGCGCACCGGGCTTTGCAACAAGGCGACTATGCACCCGCGACGCGACTGGGCAGCCGCTACTCCCTGGGCCGCCCGCTGATCTTCCTTACCATTGGCGGCATCTTACTCGGGGGACTCTTCGGCGCCACCTTGTTCTTGATGCTGTACCGCCAGCAGGCCACGCTCTTCAGCATTTCGTGCGGCGTCGTGGCCATGTCCGCGCTTGGCGGCTTCCTGGCCTTCCTCAGCGCCGGTTTCCTGCAAGTCGCCACGACAGCGCTCTGGCAAGCCTCCGCCAAAAAGTAGGGTGGTGCCAGAGCGGCGCGGCGAATCGGCGGATTGATTACCGAGCAGAGCGTGGTAGCGTATGACCGGTTCGATTCCATCCGACCCAGCGCCGGCCCACCGCAATGCGGCCGCTGTTGGTGATCGACGTTCGTTTTCAGAGCCGACCGCAGGGCCGTAGGGTGGTGCCAGAGCGGGGTGGCGAACCGGCAGCTGCACTACTGAGTCAACACGGGCGGCGTCGAACCGGTTCGATTCCATCCGACCCAGCGCCGGCCCACCGCAATGCGGCCGCTGTTGGTGATCGACGTTCGTTTTCAGAGCCGACCGCATTCCGGCGGGCCGGCGCTGACTTGCTTGACTGGTCAACCTCTTCAACGTTCAAACCCGCTCGCTCCACACAACCGCGTGCGCCGCCGCGTCGCTCTGGCACCACCCTACGATGCACACGAAACGTACGATGGGCAAGATTCAGGTGGGCCGCGAATCTTCCCTGCTAGCACGGCGACTTTCAGGTCTGGACACTTTTCACGGGATTCGATACTCTTCGCCCCGCTTATCCAGAAGTGCATTCGCACCTAGCTCGAAATCTGCAAGAATCCACATGTCCGAAATCATGCGTTGGCGCGGCTTGATTCTGCCCATGGGCATTATCTCCAGTGTACTGGTGATACTCGTCCCGCTGCCCCCCATGATTTTGGACCTGCTGCTGGCGGCCAACATCACGCTTGCGGTGATCGTGCTCTTGACCACCGTCTACGTCAAGACGCCGCTGGAATTCAGTATCTTTCCGTCACTCCTGCTGGCCACCACGCTGGGGCGCCTGGTGCTGAACGTGGCCTCCACGCGTTTGATCCTGACCCAGGCGGGACTCACGCAGCGAAGCGATGCCGCGGGCAGTGTGATCCAGACGTTCGGCGACTTCGTGGCGGGAGGCAATTTGATCGTTGGCTTGATCATCTTCGTCATCGTCATTGTGATTCAGTTTGTGGTGATCACAAAAGGAGCTACACGGATCAGTGAAGTTGCCGCGCGGTTCGCCCTGGACGGGATGCCCGGACGGCAAATGGCAATCGATGCCGACTTGAACGCCGGTATTATCGACGAACGCGAGGCGCAGCATCGCCGCGAAGAGATTACGCAGCAGGCTGACTTCTACGGGGCCATGGACGGTGCCAGCAAATTCGTCCGCGGCGATGCGATCGCGGGCATCGTCATCACGCTAATCAATATCGCGGGTGGTTTGATTATTGGCGTGTTTCAATCGCAGATGACGCTGGTCGGCGCCGCCGAACTCTTCACCGTCCTCACCATCGGTGACGGTTTGGTGAGCCAGGTTCCGGCCTTCCTGGTATCGCTGGCCGCCGCCTTGCTGGTAACCCGCAGTACGCAGAGCATCAATTTGCCGGTAATGTTCCTGCAGCAGCTGTTTTCTCGACCTCAAGCCCTGGCCGTGGCGGGCGGGTTCTTGGGAATCCTGATCTTCACCAGCCTGCCCAAGGTGCCGTTGCTGCTGATCGGCGGGTCCTGCATTGGCATGGCCTTACTGCTGACCAAACAGAACCGGATTTCGGAAGAGCGGTCGGCGGCCGCGGCCAGTGCCAAGGCAGCCGCGGAAGCGAGGCCCGAGGAACGGATCGAAGACTACCTTACCGTGGATCCGATGGAGATGGAAATCGGCGTCGGGTTGATCCGACTGGCCGATCCAAACCGTGGCGGCGACTTGCTGCCGCGCATCACGGGCGTCCGGCAGGCAGTGGCCAGTGATATCGGGATTATCCTGCCGAAAGTACGGATTCGCGACAACATGCGGCTCCCCGAAAACGCCTACCGCGTCAAGATCGCCAACAACCCAGTCGCCGAAGGCAGCGTGTATCCGGAAAGACTGCTGGCCATGGATTCGGGCATGACGCACGGTACGATTCCCGGCGAAGAAACCACGGACCCGGCATTCCATCAGCCGGCCGTCTGGATTGACGAGGGCGTGCGCGAACGCGCCGAAATGCTCGGCTACACGCCGGTGGAACCGGCCGCCGTGCTGGCCACGCACCTGCAGGAGGTTGTCCGTCGCCACGCCGACGACTTGCTCACGCGTGATGCCACGCAGCACCTGGTTGAGGAACTCAAGAAGACTTCTCCTGCGGTAGTGGAAGAACTTATCCCGTCGGTGTTGAAGTTGAGTGAAGTGCAGCAGGTCCTGCAGATGCTGCTGCGAGAAGAAGTTTCCATTCGCCAGCTGGGGTTGATCCTGGAGACGATTGGCGACCACGCGGGAAAGACCAAAGACCCTATCTGGCTGACCGAGTACGTCCGCCACCGGTTGGCACGCACCATCTGCACCCGCTATCGCGATCACGACAACCGGTTGTTTGTGATCACGCTGGACCCGGCGCTGGAGGATCGCATCGCGGCGGGCATCGAACACAGCGAGCGAGGCCTGTTCATTCGCATGTCGCCCGCGGCGATCGAGAAGACTTGCGAAATCATCGCGGCCGGTCTCGAATCGCTCACCAACGCAGGCCATTTGCCGGTGGTGCTGGTCAGTCCACAGATCCGCCCCGGCCTGAAACAGCTGACCGCGGCGTCCATTCCTCGCCTGGCGGTGTTGAGCTACAACGAGATCACGCGAGATACAAAGATCGAATCCGTGGGAATCGTCGCCGACGCGGTGCCGGCGTGATGCAGCACACGGTACGGGACAACTGGGAAATGATGCGTTAAAGATGAAATTCGGGAATTCGCAGTTCGGTTACGAGTAGATGAAGGGTTTGAACATGGAAGTGAAAACGTTTCGCGCCAAGTCGATGCAAGATGCTCTTCGCCTGGTGCGCAATGAACTCGGCCCCGAAGCGGCGGTACTGCACACGCGGGTCGTGGGCGATGGTCTGTTGCGCCGCATGCTGGGTGGCAAGCGAGTGGAAGTCACGGCCTCCGCCAGCGTGAACGTCCCCAGCCGCTTTCCCGCCGCCGCTCCGGCGGAAACCCCGATCGCACCCGCTCATCAGCAGGACTACCGCGCGAAGTTTCGCGAAGACCTGAAGGGCGAATTGTCTGATTTGCAGAGCATGGTCGAAGACCTCTGCCACAGGCAGTCGAACGGACAGCGCGAATTGCCGGAATCGCTCTTTAAGTTGTTCACGGACCTGATCGACGCCGAGGTCAGTGAAGATCTGGCGCGAGAACTGGTCGAACGCGTCCGCGGCGGTGCCTCCCACGAGGATTTGTGTGACCCGATCTTGTTGAGGGCGCGTTTGGCGAGGCTGGTGGAAAACGAAATTCACGTGCGCGGGCCGATTCAGGTCGAACCCGGCCGGCGCAAGCTGGTCGCGTTGATCGGACCGACGGGTGTCGGCAAGACCACGACGATAGCCAAACTGGCCGCAAACTTCCGTCTTCGCGAGAAACGTCGCGTCGGATTAATTACGGTCGACACCTATCGTATCGCGGCCGTGGAACAATTGCGGACGTACGCCGACATCATCGATCTGCCCATGGAAGTCGTTTCGACGCCGAAAGAAATGCGCGAGGCCGTGGACCGGCTGTCCGCCTTGGACCTGATCCTGCTCGACACCGCCGGACGCAGCCCCAAGGACGACGTGCGCATCCAGGAACTCAAGTCGATGTTGAATGAAGCCAAGCCGGACGAAGTTCACCTGGTATTAAGCAGCATTGCGGGGACGGCGGGCCTGAAAAAGGCCGCCCAGCGCTTCGCTGAAGTGGGCGCAACTTCTCTGGTACTCACCAAACTGGACGAAGCGTCCGGGCTGGGAAACCTGTTGCCCTTGCTGCGGAGCTGCGATCTGCCGCTAAGCTACCTCACGAACGGGCAGAATGTACCCGATGACATCGCCCCCGCGGACAGCCGCAATTTGTCGCGCACCGTCCTGGGGATGGGAGAGATCAAGTGAATTCGTGACCGACGCGAATCACCAACAGAATCATGATGAACGATCAGGCTGCGGAATTACGAAGACTCGCCAGGCAATCGGCGCGGGCCGCTGCGCCTGCCGGCCAGACACCTCGATTCGTATCGCTGGTTGGCGGCAAGGGTGGCGTGGGGACGACGACTCTGGGGGTCAACGTGGCGGTAGCCATGGCAGCGCAAGGACAGCGCGTGATCCTGGTCGACGCCAACCTGTACCGGGCCGATGTCGCGAACATGTGCCGGCTGAATCCTCCCGGCAGCGTCGCCGATGTGCTAGCGGCCAGGCGCGACGTTCACGAGATATTCGCCGCAGGCCCCGGCGGGATCCAGGTCGCCGCGGGATTGTGGACTCCGGGAGTTGTGGCCAACTATACAGAACAATCACAAGAGCGGTTGCTTCGGCAACTGAAAAGCCTGGGAAGGCATGCGGACGTGATCTTGCTGGATGTGGGCTGCGGTGCCAGCGACGTTGTCGGTCGCTTTTGGAAAGCATCCGATCACGTCGTCCTCGTAACGACCCCAGACTCCGTTGCCATCATGGACAGTTATGCCACCATCAAGACTCTTGACGACGCCGGCGGGAACACGCAACTCGGCGTGATCGTGAACCACGCCGAAACCGGCGACGAAGCCCTGGCCGTGCATCAACGACTGAACCAGTCTTGCGAGCGGTTTCTGGGGAAATCCATTCACTTACTGGGAATCCTCGAAACCGATGAACGACTTCCCGGAGCCTTGCGAAGCGGCAAACCGGTCGTGCTTTCCGCTCCAACCTCTGCCATCGCCGTCACCTTCGACCAGATCGCGGGCCAACTGATAGAACATCCACGAAAGCGAGCGACCGCGTAGCAACGAGGCCGTCAAAGGCCGAGCGGTTCCGGGCGTGCCTCGCAGTCGCAAACCCGATTAAAAAAATACGGAGAATCCATTTAACTTCAGGTACCAGAAAAACCGATGAACCCATAGCGCGTACTCTTACCTTTCACCGTTAAAGTACGCGGGCTACGTCAACTTTGCCGACGCAGCGGAGAGCAAAATGGGTCGCGCCTACGCCGGTATTCTGGGTCCAATTGCGTTTGTGACAGTCATCCTGCGAGGAATGTCGGATGGCGCCAGCGTTGAAGGAACCATGAGATACGCCTGTCTGAGTTTGTTCATCTTCGCTGGCATCGGTTTAGTTATTGGAAGCGTAGCAGAGTCCATCGTCAAACAATCCGTGCGTGCTACTTTGGCCGCCGAGTTAAACTCGCAAGAGGGAACGGACGACGCGAAACTGCCGACAAGTTGATCAACCCGTTCCACAGGAAGTGGACGCACGAAATACCAGGTGACATGCCGCAGGCACGCGGCAACCAATCACGGAGGATTGCATGGCCACCACTACAGCAACAGCACCACCTGTCGATGACATTGCCGAAGTCTGGAAAGAATTCAAGCAGGATCCCACCAACAAAGAGCTTCGCAATCGACTGATCGAACGCTACCTGCCGCTGGTCAAGTATAATGGCGAACGCATCTGGGCGCGTTTGCCCGAAGGGGTTGAACTTGACGATCTGATCTCCGCCGGCATCTTCGGCCTGATGGATGCGATCGTCGCTTTCGATCTGTCTCGCGGAGTGAAGTTCGAGACGTATTGCGTGCCACGGATTCGCGGCGCCATGCTTGACGAACTGCGTACCATGGATTGGGTGCCACGACTGGTACGTTCCAAAGCCAGCAAATTGGCCGAGGCGACCAAGACCCTGGAAACCCGCCTGGGTCGCTCGCCCACCGTGACCGAAATGGCCGAGCACATGGGCATGACGGTGAAAGAGCTGGAAAAGATGATGGTCGACGCAAATGCCGTCAATCTGATCAGCCTCAACAAGAAGTGGTACGAAACGGACAGCTACAAAGACGTCCGTGAAATCGACATCCTGGAAGACAAGAAAGGGGAGGATCCGACTCGGCGCGTGCATAAGAACGACCTCATGCGTCTGGTCACAAAAGGACTCAATCGCAACGAGCGTTTGATTATCATCCTTTACTACTATGAAGAGCTGACCATGAAAGAGATCGGTGCCACGCTGGATCTCAGCGAAAGCCGAGTCAGCCAGATGCACAGCAGTATTGTCAGCCGCCTGCAAGGGCAGCTCGGCCGCCGCCGACCCGAGTTCGGAACTTGACGCGGACAGGCCCCGGCGCCGCCCTTGGCAGACAATGCAACCACCGAACCCCGGCAAACGGCCGGGGTTTTTTCTTTCGGGGTTTGAAGGGAAGAAGATTAGCCGGTGGTGGCGCTGCGCTGACCACCGGCTAATGGCTGCGATCTCTTCGAGATCATCGAACAAGCGGAGAACGTCGCCCACGAAAGTCCGCGGTAAACCCCCTTCGGGAGCGTCGCGAGGAAGGTGCGGTGGCCATCACCGCCTATGTTTTTTCGACGTATGCGGTACGATACGCGTGACTCGCGCAGACGGGAACCAAGCCCACGCATGAGACGTACAGCGACGTACTTCCGTGACACCCAACCCGCCCACAACTCGACATCTCGGACTCGCCGGTGCGATCGGCGTCGGTGTCGGTGCGATCGTTGGCGGCGGCATCCTGGCGCTGGCTGGCGCGGCCTTCGCCACCACGGGGCCGGCTGCTGTGATCGCGTTTGGATTGAACGGCGTGATCGCCATTTTAACGGCGTTGCGTTTTTCGGAAATGGCGTCGACATTCCCGGAATCGGGCGGGACCTACACGTTTGCCAAGAAGGTGCTCGCGGTCGTAGCGGCCGTCTGTGTCGGCTGGGTTGTCTGGTTCGCTTCGATCGTGGCTGCCGTCCTGTACGCGCTGGGATTCGCGCATTTCGCCCTGGTCATGCTGGGCGACCTGTGGCGGGCAGCGGCGGGGGATGCTCCCGGCTGGATCCAGGATCCACGCCTGGCAAACAGCGTGGCGGCGGGAACCACGGTCGTGCTGGCCGTGCTGCTAATGCGCAGTGCATCCAGCGGCGGGCAGTGGGCCAATATCGGCAAGGTCGCCGTGTTCGTGATTTTGATTGCGGCCGGTTGTTGGGCGTTGGCGCGGCAGTCCCCGGCCACGTCGGCCGCGACGTTGAAACCGTTCTTCACGGCGGGATTCGTCGGCCTGATCCAGGCCATGGGCTACACCTTCATCGCCCTGCAAGGTTTCGATCTCATTGCTGCCGTCGGCGGCGAAGTCCGTGATCCGGCCAGAACCCTGCCGCGCGCCATGGTGATTTCGCTCGTCATCGCCCTGGCCATCTATATCCCACTGCTGTTCCTGGTGACCACGGTGGGAACACCCGCGGGGCAGACCATTGGCGAAACGGCGGCGGAAAACCCGGAGGGCATCATCGCCATCGCGGCACAGAATTATCTGGGCCCGTTCGGCTACTGGCTCGTCATCGTGGCCGCGGTGCTGTCGATGTTTTCCGCGCTCCAGGCGAACCTCTTTGCCGCTTCACGGATCGCTCGGGCCATGGCCCGCGACCGGACGCTGCCGTCGCGACTGCGGATGGTGAATTCGAAAAGCGGAACGCCGATGGTCGCGATCGG
Organism: uncultured Planctomycetaceae bacterium; assembly: GCA_937967665.1. GTDB lineage: Bacteria > Planctomycetota > Planctomycetia > Pirellulales > Pirellulaceae > CALBSZ01. The sequence goes on along the minus strand of CALBSZ010000359.1, from coordinate 12,631 downwards.
GGTCACGGCGGTGATCATCACGGTGATCATCTTTGCGCTTCCCGATGTCACCGCGGCGGGAGCGGCGTCAAGCTTGATCTTTCTGGTAACGTTTGCGCTGGCGCACTGGATTGCGATCCTGATCCGGCAGCGCAGCAGCAAACGACCGCCCCCCTTCCGCGCTCCCTTGTTTCCGCTGGTGCCCGTGGTCGGAGGCCTGGCCTGCATCGGCCTTTCCGTCTTCCAGGGTATCGCCGTGCCCGCGGCCGGCATGATCGTGCTGGTGTGGCTGAGTGTGGGAGGCGTGCTGTTCCTGGCGTTGTTCGCCCGGCAGGCACGACTCCGCGATGCCTCCAGCACGGCGCTCGAACCGGAACTCGTCACGCTGCGAGGCCATTCGCCGCTGGTGCTGGTTCCGATTGCCAATCCGCGCAATGCCGAGGCCATGTTGGCGTTGGCCGACGCGCTCGTTCCGGCCGACGTCGGGCGGGTCCTGATGCAAAGTGTTGTCGTGGCGCCACACGATTGGCAGCCCGACCTGGACGCGACGCCGATTGAAAAGTCGCAGGCCGTTGTCCGCGAACTGCTGCGGGCGTCCACGCGCATCGGGATTCGCGCCGAGACCCTGCTGACGATCGCTCCGCAGCCCATGGATGAAATCGCGAGGGTGGCGCGATTGCATCAGTGCGGCTCGGTACTGCTGGGACTCAGCGACCTTTCCGAAGGCGGACAAGTCGATCGCCTGGAATCGCTGCTCAGCACGCTCGACACCGAAATCGTCGTGTTGCGTGCCCGTCCCGATTGGCGGCTGTCCGACGCCCAGCGGATTCTGGTTCCAATTGCCGGGCGCGGCGGTCACGAACACCTGCTGGCACGACTGTTGGGCAGCCTTCAACGCGTATGGCAGCGCGACGTCACGTTTGTCAACGTCCTGCCCGCCTCGGCCAAACCAGACGAAGTCCGCCAGGCGCGGCGGCGGTTGTCCCAACTGGCCGACGACGAAGTCTGCGCGGGTTGCCGTATCGACATCGTGCAGAGTGACGATGCGCAGGGTAGCCTCGCCCAGCTGGCCGACCAGGCCGACCTGTTGATTCTGGGCGTCCAGAGAATTGGGCGTCGGCAAAAGCTGTTCGGCAGTTTCACTCGCCAGCTGGCCGGCCGCACTTCGTGCCCCCTGATCGTCATGAGCCGCCGCGGTTGAGTGCGAGTGTCGCGGTCAGGGGCGCTGTCCTTGCTGGCGTCAAACGACGAAAAGGCCACTACATGGACGTCGCGGCGCTTTTTCTGGTCCATAAACAAACCCGGCCTCCACAAGGAGGCCGGGTTCGCAGGTTTCACACACACAAGGAGTCTACCGTTTCTTGATACGTTCCTCACGAGGAATTTGTTTCGAATTGGGAGCGGCTTTGTGAGCCCACATCGCCTTCATGTCTTCCAACTCTTCGGCGATCCAAAAACTGAATTCGAAGAACGCCTCCATATCCACCACGATCCGACCCAGGGGACCGTCGTTTTCGAGAACCAAATTAGCTTTGCCGGGCGATTGAGGCATCGAATACTTCTCCCACTAGATGCCGCCGCGACTCCTTGCAGCTTGCCATAAAGCGATTCCCAATCACTTTCAGAACTGACAACCTTAAGACGCAACTCGAACCATTCTGGTTCACGGGATTTGTCCGTCCGCCAAATCGGGTCCGGTAAACGACGACGCATTAATGACTTACAACGCCGCAACCAACCGCAATTCCGAACTCGCCAACGCGGCCCAATCCAACCCCCTTCGCCCGCTTCGCATCGGACCAAAGCCGGGCGGTATGGATCAACAGGGGCCACCGCGTCTCAAAACCTCAGCTGGCTGGGCAATTGATATCGGCGTCGATTTCTTGAACAATGAGCGGCTTAATTCTTTTTCTCTCACTGGAAAGCGAATGGATGACCACCAGCGGCTATTTGGGAATTGATGCCGGGACACAGGGCTTGTCCGTGATCTTCACGGACCGGGATTTACACGTGCTGGCCGTCGGCGAAGGCAGCTATGACATGGTTCCCGGCTTGCCGGCCGAATGCTACGAACAGCAACCGCCGGAATGGATTGCGGCTTTGGAGCAGGCGATGCGGCAACTGCGCCGGAATCTGCCGGCCGAACACGCTGAGTTCCAGGTTCTTGCCATCGGCATCTCCGGGCAGATGCACGGCGAAGTCCTGGTCGACGAAAGCGGCGCGGCGGTCGGTCCGGCACGTCTCTGGTGCGATGCGCGAAACGAAGCGGAGGGGCACGAATTGACGGAACGCTTCAGTGTCAAAGTGCCGAAACGCGCGACGGTTGCCCGCTGGCTCTGGACGCTGCGGAACCAGCCTGAAAAAGCCAGGGCCGCGCGGCACATGACCACTCCCGCGGGTTGGATCAGCTACTGCCTGACCGGACAGTGGACCCTGGGCATCGGGGACGCTGCAGGCATGTTCCCCATCGACCCGCGTACATTCGACTACAACGCAAAACTCCTGACATCCTTTCAGGAACTGGCTGGCGACGGCAGTACGCCGTTACGCGACCTGCTGCCGGCCGTACGCCGCGCGGGCGAAGATGCCGGGGTTCTTCATGCGGCCGGCGCGCAGCTGCTGGGTTTGCCTGCCGGCATTCCCGTGGCACCTGCCGAAGGCGACCAGCCGGCCGCGCTGGCGGGATCACTCATCGGGGACGCCGGGATGGTTTCGGTCAGTTTCGGGACGTCGGTCTGCGCCAACTCCGTGGGCGACCGCCCGTTCGCGGGAGTCAGCAACGCCGTCGATCATTTCTGTGCGCCGGATGGCAAACCAATCAACATGGTCTGGCTGCGGAACGGGACGACGTTCATGAACAGTGTGGTGGAAATGTTCGGCGACGCCAGGGGAGGAGATCGCGGCGCGGGTTTCGCCGCCGTCATCCCCAAGGTGCTCGAAGCCGCGCCCGACTGCGGCGGGTTGCTCGCCCTGCCCTTCATGGACGACGAACCGGGATTGAATGTCTCCCACGGCGGAACGGCCATGATCCTGGGCCTGAATGCCGACAACGCCACAGCCGGAAACGTGGTCAAGGCGGCGCTGCTGGCCACCATGTTCAACCTGCGTCTGGGCAGCGAGGTTCTCGACGCCCAGGGCTTTCCCCGTACGAAGCTGGTCTTGACCGGCGGACTTACCAAGACCCCCGCCCTGTCCCAAATCCTGGCTGACGTTTTTCGCACTCCCGTCACGCTGCCCGCCAGTGCCGAGGAAGGAACGGCCTGGGGAGCGGCCTTGATGGCAAAATTCCGCCATCAAGTCCTGCAAGGAACCGAATCCGACTGGGCGGCATTCCTGAAAAAGCACGCCGATCCCCAGGAACAGGTCTACTCACCCGCGGAGGCGGCGGCAGAAAACTACAACGGGGTCTACAACAAATACAAACGGCTCATGGAAGTACAAGACGCTTTGGATGCCGCCGTACGCTGAGACGTGTCGAAATCAAAATGTCGGGTTAACGCAAAAGGAACACACCACATGGGATCTGACAAGCAAATCTACCTGGTATCCAATGGCGACCTGCGTCTATCGGCAAACCAGGTTTGCTGGGCGGCGCAACGGGAAATGGAAGAAAAACTGACCGCTGCCATCCGGTCCGCCGGCTGCGAAGTGGTGCGGGCACACCCGTACAAGGAAGAGCAGCAACATGGCTTCATTGCCAGCCAGAAAGAGGGCATGGAGGTCTTTCGCAAAATACCCAGGAAAGCGCCGCTGCTGGTGGCCGAGGCGGTTTGGCAGTACTCGCACCACCTACTGGCCGGACTGACCACGCATCAAGGGCCCATCCTGACCGTCGCTAACTGGTCCGGACAATGGCCGGGATTGGTCGGTATGCTCAACTTGAACGGGTCGCTCACGAAAGCCGAGGTTGCCTATTCCACCTTGTGGAGTGAAGACTTCACGGACGAGTACTTCACGTCCAGACTGCAGAAGTGGCTGCAAACGGGCAATTGCTGGCACGAAACCGATCACGTCCGGCCTTACACTCCTGACCAGGCGAATTCCAAAGCGGCAACCCTGGGAAAAGAGCTGGCCGCGACACTCCGCGACAGCAAGGCCATCATGGGTGTGTTCGACGAAGGACGCATGGGAAGGATCACTGCGATCATCCCCGACAGGCTGCTCCATCGCACGGGAGTTTTCAAGGAGCGACTGAGCCAATCGGCTTTGTACTACGAATCTACTCAGGTTGCCGCTGCCGAGGCGGCTGACGTCCGTGACTGGTTCGAAACGCGAGGCATGAAGTTCCATACGGGAACCGACCACGCCACGGAACTCACCGACGATCAAATCCTCAAGCAGTGCCAGATGTACATTGCCGCGGTGCGCCTGGCAGACGATTTCGGCTGCGACTTGATCGGCATCCAATACCAGCAAGGACTGAAAGATCTCCTGCCCGCCAGCGACCTGGTGGAAGGGAGCCTCAATAACGCCGATCGGCCGCCGGTGCGCAGCCGCGATGGCAGCCGGATACTGTACGACGGCGAGCCGGTCGTACATTTCAACGAAGTGGACGAGTGCGCCGGCCTGGAAGGACTACTTACCTACCGTGTTCAAAAGGCGCTCGGGCAACCTGTCGAATCGACGCTCCATGACATCCGCTGGGGCGACGTAGACCGCAGCGGCACGACCGACGATTACGTCTGGGTGTTCCTGATCAGCGGTGCCGCGCCGCCAGCGCATTTCATCAACGGCTGGGCCGGCGCCGACGGCCATCGTCAACCGGCGATGTACTTCCCCAACGGCGGCAGTACGCTGCGGGGGATCTCCAAACCGGGCGAAATCGTCTGGTCGCGAATCTATATCCAGAACGACCAGCTGGGAATGGATATCGGCCGCGGATCCGTCGTCGAACTGCCGCAGGACGAAACCGAACGGCGCTGGCAGGCCACCACCCCGCAATGGCCGATCATGCACGCCGTGACGCACGGTGTTTCGCGGGATCAGATGATGGCCCAACACAAGTCCAACCACATCCAGGTCTACTATTGCAGTTCCGCCGCCAACGCCGATCGCTCCCTGCAAACCAAGGCCGCGATGGCCCACGAACTCGGCATCAAGGTCAATCTGTGCGGCACGACGGATTCCACGGCGTGAACCTGCGGCGAACGCAAAATTTGCTACATTTCTTGCGCGTCCCCGTCCGCGGGGTTGAGGCGACCTGGAGAAAGAACGGCTTTCCCACGAATTATGCTTGCTTTGCGGACGTAGGATACACCCGGCAGTTCCCCGCAGGGCCCGAACGGGGAGCGTTGACCCGAATTACCGGTGGTTACGTATACTGATAGACTATCAACGCGCGGAAAGCTTCGCCCTCCGGCAGAAGAAATCATGGAACAGGCCACCCCTTACGACGAAACACTCGACGCCACACTCGATTCCGCGCCCGGCCCGCCGGCCTCGGCCACGGCGAGGAATCCTGCACCGGCGATCGCGCTGGTCGAAGGAAGCACGCCGCGACTCAGCAGCGAAGTCGATGACCTGCTGCGCCGCCGCCTGCGATCCGCCTCGCTGATGCTCTTCGCCGGTTTCTTGACCTACCTGATTTATCGCTTTCTGGGCACGCATCAGCGGTTCAACACGAATCTCGAAACGACGATTCTGGGGACCCATGTCGCCATGACACTCATGACGGGCATCGTGGGCTGGCGTTTGTGTACGAATTGCGCCGTGATCTTGCGTCACCTGCGAATTGCCGAACTGCTGGTCTTTGGCGGATCGGTAGTGTTTTTTGTGCTGGTGAGCTGCGGCATTCTGATCGCGAGCGCGGCGAAAGGCTATCTGATGTCGATTTCGCCAATCTGGTTGATGCTCATCTTTACCTATGCGTTGTTCATTCCCAATACATTGAAACGGGCCGTCATCGTCATCGGCTCGATCGCCTTGGCTCCCATTGCCGTCATGATCTTCCTTTATTTCACGTCGGACGTGGTGGCGCGGCAGATTCAAACGAATCCGGATTCGTCCGGCCTGATTATTGAAACCGATATCCTGATGATCCTGGCCGCCGCCACCGCCATCTGGGGTGCCCATACGATGGGTTCGATGCGCCGCGCGGCCTTTGAAGCCAAGCAACTCGGGCAGTACCGGCTGAAACAACGCATCGGGGTAGGCGGCATGGGCGAGGTGTACCTGGCCGAACACGTATTGCTGAAACGCCCCTGTGCGCTCAAACTGATTCGCCCCGACAAGGCGGGCGACTCGCAGGCGCTGGCGCGGTTTGAGCGGGAAGTCAAGGCCACCGCCAATCTCACTCACTGGAACACCATCGAAATCTATGACTACGGCCGCGCGGACGATGGAACGTTTTACTACGTGATGGAATACCTGCCAGGCTTGAATCTCGGGCAACTAGTCGAAATGAACGGCCCGCTTCCCGCCGAACGCGTAATCCATCTGTTGTCGCAAACGTGCGAGGCGTTGAGCGAAGCGCATGCCAAGGGCCTGATTCACCGCGATATCAAGCCCGCCAACATCTTTGCGGCAAATCGAGGCGGCGTCTATGATGTGGTCAAACTACTCGATTTCGGGCTGGCCAAACCGACAACCAGCGTGACCGAATCGGCGTTGACCATGGCCGGTTCAATTACCGGTTCGCCGCTATTCATGTCCCCCGAGCAGGCTGTCGGGGACGACGAACCGGATGTCCGCAGCGACATCTATTCTTTGGGAGTGGTCGCCTATTACCTGCTGACCGGCGTGACTCCCTTTCAACATTCACGTCCGATGCAGGTACTGATGTCGCACGCCCGCGATGAACCGGTTCCACTGAGTCACCATCACCCCGAAGTGCCTGCGGATCTGGAGCAAGTTGTCCTGCGCTGCCTGGAAAAAGACCGCGACCACCGCTACCAGGATGCCGAATCCCTGCTGCATGCCCTGCAGGGCTGCGAGGCGGCGGGCGGCTGGACGCGCGAAACCGCCAAGTGCTGGTGGGAGAACCATGGCTGCCCCCACAAGAAAGCACTCGATCGCGCCGTGCTGCGTTCGGCTTGACTCTGCCCATGCCGGCCGAACGGAATGCGGCCAGGCCGGACCTTATTCCGTGCGGCTGGTGATTTCCAGCAAGTGGTAGCCGAATTGTGTCTTGACCGGTCCATGAACGGTGTTCAGGTCGCCACTGAAGACCACTTCGTCGAATTCGCGGACCATCTGACCGCGGCCGAATTCGCCCAGCGCGCCTCCCGATTGCCCGGATGGACAATTCGAATGCTGCCGTGCCACGTCCGCAAAATCGGCACCGTCCAGAATTTCCTGCTTCAACGATTCACACGTCTCTTTGTCATCGACCAGAATGTGTCGTGCCGTGGCCCGTGTCATGATTGTCTCCTTCTTTCGTTTCGTTACACTGCGCTGGAGCGCCGCGTTGGAAACTCGCCGCTCGCGGGCCCAGCTTATCCAATTCGTCGATACTGACGACCCAGCCGCGGCAATTCGCCGACTTGCAACCGCAGGGAATGGCAGCGTTGGACGACCAGTTGTAGTCGATCGTCAACTCTTCGCCCGGGGCAATGTCACGCAACGCAATCACGTAGATGGCACGATTCCCATTGCCGTCCAGGGACGTGTCAAACCAGTCAAATTCGCAGTTGGGTTCGCAACAGTGATTGATGAACCGAAACGGTGCGGAAGGCTCGAGCACCCACCCCTCGTCCATCGAAAAGCAATAGGACGAACCGTAGTCGGGGTCGTTGAACAAGTCTCCGGTGATTTCGCCAATCACCGCCGACGCCGGAAAAGGGCGTGCGGCAAACACGCCTTTTCCAACGGGAGTTTCACCAATCGACACATCCGTTTTCCAGGGATGCGTGTATTTCGGCTGAATTTCAACGTGCTCTTCGTGCACGTGCGATCTTTCGATAAGAGATTCGACTCGCTAGTCGAGTGGTCGAGCCGACGGCGGCGAACCGCGATTCGGCCCTTTCGATCTCCGCTTAGACTGTCCTGACGTTCTCCGCCCGCGGTCCTTTTGGACCACGACCTTCTTCGTACTCCACCTGTTGACCGATTTGCAGGTCCTCAATGGTTACGCCAACCAGCGCCGAATAGTGGAAGAAGATATCACCCCTTTCACCCTCGATAAATCCAAAACCTTTGTCAGCAATTACTTTCTTTACAGCTTCTTTCCTTCCAAACATAAAAAATAGAATTGTTGCGTTCACAAACGTTTGAACACAGGCCGGCATTGTATGCCGATGTCGTCAAGGCGTCTACGTGGGACACCACCATTCTTGTGGGAACCTGGCGAAAACTTCCTATCTTTCCCAAAAAGTGCCGATTGGCTGAGATTTCGCTTCCGGCCTGCGACCATCGCGGGGAAATGCCTGAAAACTTGAAAAAACGCGCCGCAAGTCCGCTCGCGTACGAGAATGGCTCCCCAAAAAACGGCTCGCCTTCCCCAAAATCCTCTCCCCAATCGGTCCCTGGAGCGTGGGAAGCGGACTGCCGTGAAGACGCTTTCATGCTGCCTGCTCGCATCGCCGTGACGCCGTTTGAATTGGATGTTCAACGGCTGCCGCGGCCGCGTTCAAACCGGTACACCGATGAATCACGCGTCAAAGAATCTCTTCAGACCTCGAACCGTCGCCGCCCGCCCGGCCCTGGCAATCGAGGTGGTGAGCGGGATGTGCTTGGGGCACACGGCCACGCAGTTCTGCGCGTTCCCGCAGAGCTGAATCCCCCCCGGCGCCGTCAGCGCATCCACACGGTCGTCGGCGTTGCCTTTGCCGGTCGGGTGCGAGTTGAACAACACGGCCTGGCTAATGGCATGAGCGCCAATAAAGGCATGGTCGTAAGCCTTGGCTTTTCGCGCTTCAAAGTCTTCCGCCGATTCCCCGTCCTGTTGCGTCAACTCGACTTTGGTGTACTGCGGGCACGCTTCCAGACAACAACCGCAACTCATGCATTCGCTGAGCGGATATGCCTGCTCCTGCTCCTTCCGCGCGATACGTGGTCCCGGCCCCATATCGTAGTAGGTATCGACGGGGATCCAGGCCTGGACTTTTTTCAAAGCCTGAAACACGCGACCGCGGTCCACCATCAAGTCCCGAATCACCGGGAACTTGGTCATCGGCCGCAATTCTATTTCGTTGGAATTATCCTCCAGCAACCGATCCACCAGAGCCGAACAGGATTGGCGGGTCTTGCCGTTCACCAGCATCGTACAGGCGCCGCAAACCTCTTCCAGGCAATTGCAGTCCCAGCAGACCGGAGCCACCTGCTTGCCATCGACCGACCTGGCCTGAGCGGCAACTTTCTGCAGCAAGCTGATGACATTCAATTCCGGTTCGTACGGGACCTGATGCCGCTCCCAGTAACTTTCCTGCCCGGGACCGTCCTGCCGCAAGATGCGAACGGTAATGAATTCCGGCTTGCCGTTTCCGTTGGTACTTCCCATTTGGTATTCCTAAGCGTGAGGGTAAAGGGGTCAGGAGTCAATTGCCGGAACGGCCCTTCGGGTGCTTCGCACAATTGACTCCTGACCCCTTTACCGAACCCCCAATTGCCGGAACGGCCCTTCGGGTGCTTCGCACAATTGACTCCTGACCCGTTTACCGAACCTGTAATTGTTTCTCTGCTTGTAATTGTTTCCCTAGACTGATGTTTGTTTCTCTACGCCGTCTCGCGCTGTGGTTGTGCGCACCGACTGCCGGCTCACGTGGCAGCCGGCTCTTTTACGTCACCGGATTTCGCGGCACCGTTGCCGCCGGCCGACTTGTCGCGGTTCCTCTGTCGCTCCTTCCAGACCTGATCGATCTCTTCAGCGCCCACCAGACCGTAGAGCCGCGGGCGGGGTGGAATCAGCGAGGTATCCACGTCCTCGTAAACGATGTCCGGTTGTTCGCCATTCCAGGTCGCCACGGTTGATTTGAGCCACTTGTCGATATTCTGTTCAAACCGGTCGCACCAGGCTTCCGCTTCACGACGCCGCTCGGCCGCCTCGTCCGACTTGAGGCTGGGCATTTCAAAGGCCGGTTTATAGTGCGCCCCCCGACACTCGTCGCGCTGCCGCGCGCCCTTCAAGATGGTCTTGGCAATTGGGAACATGTCCAGTAGCGACTTCGTAAAGACGACGTTCTGATTCGTCCAGTTGCCGGAGTCCGAAAGAGAACATTTCTCGGCGCGTGCCGCGAGTTCGTTGACGGTTTCGATAGCATCGTCCAGTTGCGCGTTGTTGCGCACGACCGTGGCGGCTTTCGTCATCACGTCGCCCAATTGCTGGTGCAGCAGATACGGGTTTTCTCCGCCACCGCTGCGTTTGAGCAAGTCATCGTGCTGCTGCTGCGCCTGTCGCACCGCACTGGCGTAGAGCGATCCGGTCTGGTCCGCCGCGGTCTTCTCTTGCGACGCCAGCAGGTTTTCGATCCCGGGAGCCACGATCAGACCGGAGAAGATGCAGCTGAGCAGAGAATTCGCCCCCAAGCGATTCCCGCCGTGATACTGGTAATCGCATTCGCCAACTGCATACAACGCCGGAATGTTGGTCACGTGGTTCCGCGGAGACCCGATCTGCAACCCCCCCTCCGCCGTTCGCTCATAGTCAGCCCACAGACCGCCCATTGAATAGTGCACCGCCGGGAAGATCTTCATCGGCGTGAACCGCGGGTCGACACCTTGAAACTTTTCGTAGATCCCCAGGATCCCACCCAGCTTCCGAGTCAACTCCTGCGGATCGATATGCGTCAAGTCCAGGTAAACACACTGACGCCCCGCTTCGACGCTCAAACCGTCATTCACGCAGATATCGAAGATTTCGCGCGTGGCAATGTCGCGGGGAACCAGGTTCCCGTATTCCGGATAACGTTCTTCCAGGAAGTAGTAGCGTTCCGATTCGGGAATGTCTTTCGGGCTGCGGGGGTCTTGCGCCTTCTTCGGCACCCACACACGTCCTCCTTCGCCCCGCGCCGATTCACTCATCAAACGCAGCTTATCGGCGCCTGGAATTGCCGTCGGATGCACCTGAATGAATTCGCCGTTGCCATACTTCGCACCAGCTTGAAACGCTCGACTGACCGCGCTGCCGGTGCACACCATGGACATCGTGCTGCGACCATAGATCAGGCCGCAGCCGCCGGTAGCCAGGATGACCGCGTCGGCGGGGAAGGCGCGGATTTCCATGCTTACCAGATCCTGTCCGAGGCATCCGCGGCACGCGCCGCTGTCGTCCAGAATCGGGCCGAGGAAGTCCCAGAATTCGTACTTCGTCACCTTCCCCTCGCATTCCCAACGGCGCACCTGTTCGTCCAGGGCGTACAGCAACTGCTGTCCGGTGGTCGCGCCGGCGAAGGCGGTCCGCTTGTACAGCGTGCCGCCGAACCGCCGGCGATACAGGAACCCTTCCGGCGTGCGATTAAAGGTTACCCCCAAGCGATCCATGAGATCGATGACCTTGGGCGCCCAATAAGCCATCTCTTTGACGGGCGGCTGATGCTGCAGGAAGTCGCCGCCGTAAACGGTGTCATCGAAGTGTTTCCACTCGTTATCACCCAACTGACGCGTGGCGTCGTTACAGCTGTTGATGCCGCCCTGAGCGCAGACACTGTGCGATCGTTTGACCGGCGTCAAACTCATCAGGTCAACGTCGATTCCCAGTTCGGCCAACTTCATCGTGGCGGCCAGACCAGCCAGCCCCCCGCCAATCACCATTACTCGTTGATTTGCCATTGCAATCTTACTTTCGTCTTACGTTCGCTGGTTCATGATATTTGCGAGCCGCAGCGGACACGTGCGGAAAGCGCGGGGGCTTTCGCCTGCGACCAAACGATTCGCCGGCCGTCAGCTCGTCGGCTTCGTCGGTGTTTCGCGTTGCACCGACTTGTCGTTGAATGCTCCCTCTTCGCGGGCCGCGGTGGGCGATTCCGTTCGCGGGTCCACGTGCAAGTGCTCGGCCTCTTTATGCTCGTCTGGAGTTACGGCATGCAACTTGAGTCGGGCCTGATACATGTCGTATTCCACGCCCTTGCTTTCGGCATTCACTTCCTGCTTCAACGGCGCCCACAGCGCGGTGGTCGCGACAACCGCCAGCAAAACGCCAAACCCCAGACAAACTCGGCTGGCGCGTCCCATCGCCGCCGGTGTAGTCCAAACACCCCAGGTAATTCCCGCCGTCCAGATGCCGTTGGACAAATGAAAGACACACGAAAGAACACCAATGGCATAGAGCACCGGTACGATGACACTCGCTTGCATCGCTTCAGCCAAAGACGTGGCCGCGGCATAGGGGTCGAACTGGGCGCCGCCCAAACGGTGCGCCACACCCTCACGCCACCAATCGAAATGGAACCAGCCGTGCATGTGAAAGACGTGCCAGAAGATGAACAGGAACGCAATCATTCCCGTCGCCCGCTGCGCGGTGTAGCGGTAGTTGCTGGTCGTCTTGTATGTCCCGCTGTTCGGCAGGCCGCCGCGAATGATAACCACACCCAAACAGGCATGAAAAATGATCGGCAGGAAGATGAACCCCCATTCGACCAGTGGCAGGATCTTCCCCAGGCTGTGGATCTGGTAGACGGCCCCCTGGAATGTCGCCGGGCCGTTCATCAGGCTGGCATTGGTGACCAGATGCACCACCATGTAAGCGCCGACGGGAACAAGGCCGCAGAGCGAGAACAGT